>JAUNUN010000034.1 GCA_030538155.1 bacterium | reverse complement strand
TGGATGAAAAATCTCACCAAGAAGCACTATGAGTATTCTTCGAGGGAGCCTGAAGCTGAAATATAAAAAACAATCTATAAGGTGAACAGAAATGACACTAGATCAGTTCCTATGCTCAAGTGGTGCGGTTGGCGATATATTCCAGATTCGTTCAGAACTAGACAAGGCAATTCCTGACTGGAAAATACAAGCACGAGATTCACGTAATTGGGGCGCGATTGATAATTCTACTCTTAACGGCCTGCACCGAAAAATTCTACTTGACGGCGGTGGCTCCCTCCTAGCTCAACACTGGTTATTTAGTTCCAACTTAAGCTTTCGAGAGGATGCCGAACAATGGCTTTGCGATCAATGGAAAATCTTCTGGCCTGAGTTATCAGATCAAACCAAACGGCGTCTTGCGGAAATTTTGGAGGAAAGATTAAGCTATAACCGAGGGGCCTCCAGTGTTTTGAATGATCTCTTACATGCGGTTCGGCGTTTTTCAAGATAGTTGTCACTTTTTTTACCTCAAGCGGCCTGTTTTATTTGTGTGTCCAGGCACGGGACGACCCTCTAACTTGGCTTGTTTGCGCCAACTATAAAGGGTTGCTTCAGAGATGCCTTCCTGACGTGCCGGCTCTGCCACCGTCAAATTGTACGGTGGCAGTAACTTGCTCAACATCGCTTCTTTACGATCGGGAGAGTAACGGGTCATCATGGGATTCCTTTACCGCCAGTCTGGTGAAAAGTAGATGGTGACAACTAGCCTGCCAGAGGGGGCTATTCCTCCATCGTTGAGTGTTTTGCCAGTTTAGGGGCGTTCCCATCTGTTTAATTCGATAATGATCGTCCGATAATTCTTATGGGAGGTTCGAAAAATGACGGCACCAGTGATTTCCGGCACACAAAATCAATAAATTAGAATGGCTGTTTGACTCAAAAAGTGAATAATTCGAGGTAGCCTTATGAACGACAAATGATTTCCGGCGCTCCTGCTCCTGACGTATTCGTTCAGAAAGATGTTTTTTAAAAGCTCGCATTGTTGCTTTGTTAGCCTCGTTCTCATTATGAAATGTGGCTCTTAACAATCCTCAGCCTAATACTTATATTTATACGCAAGATCAGATTGATATTTTAAATACGAGGTCTTGCTATGCGAATGCCGGCACTCAGTTTGATACAGTGGCAGAAACGATTCGGCACGGAACAAGCCTGCGCCAAGGCTCTGGTCAAAGTGCGATGGCCAAACGGTTTTCAATGTCCTGCATGCGGCAACACAAAAGCATACCTCATTGCCTCGCGCAGGCTCTACCAATGCGCACGCTGCCGACATCAAGTCTCCATTACTGCCGGAACTCTGTTTCATGCCACCAAGATATCCCTGGTCAAATGGTTCTGGGCCATTTACCTCATGGCTTCGGATAAAGGCGGCATCTCCGCCCTGCGGGCATCCAAACACCTGGGTGTTTCCTGGCCCACTGCCCGCAACATGTTGCGGAAAATCCGTCAAGCCATGGCCCATCGAGACAGCATCTACAAACTTTCCAATCTGATTGAACTTGATGATGCCTTTGTGGGGGGCAAGCGTTCCGGTAAACGGGGCAGGGGTGCAGACGGCAAACGACCTGTGCTGGTCGCGGTTGAAACCAGGGCAAAGGGAGCCGGCTTTCTTGCCATGCAAGCGGTGGACAGCGTGTGTCACAAAAGCGTTGAAGCCTTCCTTGTCCGGCATTTACGGACTGCCCAGACAGTGAAGACCGACGCCTTGCCCGCGCTGAACGCTGTCGGCAAAGAGCATGAGCACCTCAAGAAAGTGACACCGCCGGATAAGGCCAAAACCTGGTTGCCTTTGGTGCACATCATGATTGGCAACATGAAGAAATTCATCAACGGAACTTTTCACGGTGTTTCTTCGCACTATCTCCAGGAGTATCTTGATGAGTTTTGCTACCGTTTTAACCGCAGGTTTTGGGAACCAGAGCTTCCCTTGCGTCTGCTCAATGCCTGCCTGGCTCATGGGCCGATAAAAATTGCTGAGTTTTATTGAGAGCCACTTTATGAAAAATAAAATCGATAGTATATTTTTTAGTTGAATAACGATACGTTACCTTATATTCTCCGCCGCTGACCTCGCTAGTGGGAGAATTAACCCAGATTTCTTCCGGCTCCCCAAAAATCTGTCGGGTGAGTGCCGGAGTTATCCTAAAATCCAGATTCTCAAAAAACAACAAGGAAAGACCACCTAATTTGTCTTCCCGATTGATAAATGTTTCGACAAATCGAAAAGGAACAGACGGAAGAGGAGGAGAGCCTAATGAAGTCACTAAATATTCTTTTTTTAAACCCCTGGGCAATATAGATTCGACCCATCCTTTTTCTCGGTCAATCCCAAAACGTTTTTCGCAAAACTCTTTCCCGTCTATATCTGGATTGGCCAATAAATCCTTAAATACCAGAAGCAGCGCTTCCGGCGTTTGCGGAATAACGCCTGTGCCCAAAGAAGGGTAGGCCTGTTTGGCCGCCTGCTCGTCAAAGGTGAATTCCGTCCATGCGCTTTCCGCCCAAGCGCTGCAAGCCCACCCAGCAAAGAGGAGTGCAAGTAACAGAGCAAACGACAAAGTCCGTCTTTTCATCTTGGCCTCCATTCAGCCCTGTTTTGATGTGTTGCGATCACAGATTGAGAATTTGATCAGTTCAGGGATGTTCCTGCCTGTTCATTGTATTCCGATCGTAGTATAAAAAACGCATAGACTGGCAAGCATTTATGTGGTTTTCGTATGATCAGCTACCACAAAGCAAGGAGCATGTCTTTTATGATCCTGCCCGGCAACGTGGTACATCGGATGACCGTTTTTGCCTCCAGCCGGCCCTCCCACCTTGAAACGCTGCAACCCGGCAAACCATTCTTCATCTCTACACTGGAATACAACAATGCGTTCGGTCATCCTCTTGGTCGGCATGCTCACCTTGAGCAATGTGTTCATGACCTTTGCCTGGTACGCCCACCTCAAGGAGTTGAACAACAAACCGTGGATCATTGCAGCCCTGGTCAGTTGGGGCATTGCCCTCTTTGAATACCTGCTGCAGGTGCCGGCCAACAGGATAGGCTATACGGTCTTATCGGTCGGCCAGCTCAAAATCATCCAGGAAGTGATTACCTTGACGGTCTTTGTGCCCTTTTCGGTTTTCTATCTCAAGGAGGAGCTCAAGCTCGATTACCTCTGGGCCGGTCTCTGCCTGGTGGGCGCGGTCTACTTCATGTTCAGAAGTAAATTTGCCTAATTTCGGTTCCATATCAAAGGCCTATCTGGGTCGGCTTCGGCAAATGCTCGCAGGGCGTATCGATATTGCGCCTGTATCGCATATGCCTTGCCTTCTCGGTATACTGTCGTTGATCTGGAAGCGGAAGAAGAGTTGCCTGCATATATCTAAAAACATGTCCAAAAAATCGTAAAAAGAGAAATGCCCAAAAGCCCCATCCAACTGTTCCGTGCCCTGCGATCCAGGAATTTCCGGCTTTTTTTCTTTGGCCAGGCCCTTTCCCTGATCGGCACCTGGATGCAGGCCACGGCCCTGGCCTGGCTGGTGTGGCGCTTGAGCGAAAGCCCGATGCTCCTTGGCCTGGTCGGTTTTGTCTCCCAGGCTCCGGCCTTTGTGGTCACCCCCTTTGCAGGCGTAGTCATCGACCGCATGAACCGGCACCGGCTGGTAATCCTTACCCAGTTTTTCTCCATGCTCCAGGCTCTTACCCTGGCAGGGCAGATGTTCAGCGGTTTACTGGCCATCTGGCACATTGTGGTGCTGAGCCTGATTATGGGCATGATCAATGCGGTGGATGTGCCCGCGCGGCAGTCCTTTATCGTGCAGATGATCGATCACCGCGAAGACCTGACCAATGCCATTGCCCTCAACTCCTCCATGTTCAACAGTGCCCGACTCATCGGCCCGGCCATAGCCGGTTTTATCATTGCCTGGGTCGGAGAGGGCGTATGCTTCCTCATCAATGGGCTCAGCTATATTGCGGTGCTGGGTGGGCTTTTGATCATGCGGGTGCCGAAGTATGTCAAGCCGGTGCAGAAGCGGGCGGTCCTTGAACACCTCAAGGAGGGTTTCCGCTATGCTTTCGGCTTTTCGCCCATCCGCTGCCTGCTCATGCTGCTGGCCCTGGTCAGCCTGACCGGTGCCTGCTACAGCCAGCTCCTGCCCATCTTTGCCCAGGAAGTTCTGCACGGAGATGCGCGCACCCAGGGCTTTCTCATTTCCGCCGTGGCCGTGGGCGCACTGGCCGGGGCCTTGTATCTTGCCGCTCGCACCAGTGTTTTGGGCCTTGGCCGGGTAGTCCCCTGCGCGGCCATGGTCTTTGGTTCGGGCCTGATCGGGCTGGGCCTGTCCACCAATTTTTGGCTGACCCTGGTGATCATGCCGATCATTGGTTTAGGCCTGATGCTGCAGATGGCCTCCAGCAACACGCTTATTCAGAGCATGGTCGATGACGACAAGCGGGGCAGGGTGATGAGTTTGTATGCCATGGCCTTTATGGGAGCCATGCCTTTGGGCAGCCTGCTTGCGGGCTTTCTGGCCCACTACATCGGTGCGCCTCTGGTGGTTATTTTAGGGGGAATCTGCTGTATCTTGGGGGCCCTGGCGTTTTTGCGCAAACTGCCCCAACTCAAGGCCCTGGCCCGGCCGGTCTATGTGGAGCGCGGCATCCTGAAATCATAATCTGTGGGCTCCCTTAGAACACAAGAGCCCGTCATTCTGGACGAAAAGGGGCACCCCGAATGGCGTGCCCTTTTTTGTCTAGACCGGCAGCCGCTGCAGACTACCGCTGCGAGGGTTAATCAGCGGCGAAACATGGCGCCGTGGTAGGCCACCTCGGCCAGATGATGCTCGGCCTCAACCAGGGTCGACCAGAAGCGTTCGCTCTCGCCCATGCCCACCTTGGCCAGATAGGCAAGAATGCTGAGGTTGGTGCGGGCCTGGTACAAGTTGACCTGAGAGCTGAATTCGGGTTGTCGCGCCCGGCTTTGCCGCTCATACTCCTCAAGGAAAATCTCGACCGGTGCCTTGTCCGTGATATCAAACTGATCAAAAAACATGCTCCGGTATTGCGAGAGAAAGGTGCCCACATCAAATGCCGGCGGCAGTTGGCAGGAACTGTCAAAATCAATGGCTGCGATGTATTCCTCGCCGGTGTTCTTATCCTGGGCGATGAAGATGTTCTTCGGATGAAAATCTCCGTGCCCCTGTACCAGGTTTTTCTGTTCATTTTCCAGTAGGGCTTTTTCCGCAGTCCAGATTGCATCCCGCAGTTGGGCTACGCGCTCGGCATGCGGATGGGCGCGTTCGCGCAGGGCCTTGACGTAGCGTTGCAGGCGTTCCGGCTCCTCCCGGTACAGTTCATCCATTGGCGTGATCGCAAGCCGCATACGGTGCAGGGTCGCGAGCCACTGCGCAGTCAGGCGCAGGTAGTGCCGCGCCTCCTCCTCATCGGCCTGGATAATCGTGTCGTAAAGGGAGGCCCCCGGCGCGTACTCTTCCATAAGAGACTGAAGTTGTTGCGATCCCGATCCAGCGGTTTTGGAATGCGGAATCTGCCTTCGCGAAAACCTTTTTTCAACATTTGTTCGACAATCTCGTGACTCCGCTCTCCTTTTTTCCACAGTTCGACATCCGCATAGGATTTGATGATCACCACCCGGCGGTCTGGAGAGCCCTGATAGCCCATCTCCAGTTCGCTCACCACGGTATCGGTGGCCCCACTTCTGGGAACCTCCTTGATATAGGGGCGGCAACGGCCGGCTTTCAATTCCTCGACCAGAGCATCTATCGAATGAACCGGATGGTCGAAGACCGTGGGATAGGTGCCGGTATAGGTCAGCGCGTGCGTATCGGTGCCGGCAATGGCGGTAAAGCGGTGTTTATGCCAATCGGCCAGGGCCCGGGTCGCGTCTGATACCGTGTAGTTGGAACTGAAGATCTCAATGCCGTCCAAGGCGGGATCAAGGAGTTGAGCTGCATTGGGGATCACCCCATTGCGGTAAGGGTGCGCCCAGACCAGGGCCGCTTCCGTATAGCGGCTCCTCAACTCAGCCAAGGTTAAGGGCTGTGCGGCGATGGTCTCCGCCGCGCCATAGACCAGGACATCGCCAAAATCCGAGGTGCGAAACTCTTGTCCGGAAAGAATGATGAAGTGGTTCGGCACTTCGGACTCTCGACTGACCTCGGCCAGTTCGTTCTCGCCCCACAGGTAGTGGTGGTCTGTGAACACGATGGCCTGGAGGCCGAGCTTATAGGCACGGATGACCAGTTGAACCGCATGGGCGCGGCTGCAGGCCGATTTCTCACAGCTGTGGCAGTGCATTTCTATCAGCATATTCTTTCTCTTGGAGCTTAGTGATCAGTGATCAGGGATCTTTCACCGAGATGATAGGGCTTGGGGCTGCGGTGGGTGGTTTGAACAGGTGTCCCGTAATCATGCCCTTGGTGGTACCGAAGGCAGCCACTGCCCATGCGGCAAGCAGGCCCAGATAAAACAGGATGCTTGCCCAGGCAAAGAGGGGCAGGCCGGTATGAAGGGCCAGTTGGGCCGTGCCGGTGACGCAGGTACCGACCGGGAAGGTAAAGGCCCAGTAGGTGAGGGCAAACCTCATGTTTCTATGGTGGGCCCGGAGGGTGAGCAGGATGGCCAGGCAGGTCCAGAGGAGCACGTAGCCAAAGACCGGGACACCGTAAAACACGGCAAAGAGCTCAAAGCCAAAGGCCGGTTTTTCAGGCAGGGTGCCGACGGCAACCGTGCCCAGGATGCCGGCGGCAGTCATGGATTGGCCCAGAGGCCCAAGCACGATCCATAGAGTGGGCACGCGCGAAGTGCCCGAAGTGCCGTGGTGGGCCAGGCGGCTCCAGATCATGGCAATAATGATCAGCGCGGCCAGCATGCTCAGGCCGAACTGGGAAAAGCAGAGGTAAAAGAGCGTTTCCCTCACCACACCCGCCGGAGCATGGGGAACGAGCATGGCCCCGATGGTGGCGGAAACCATGGGCGGAACAACCGGCATGAGCCAGCCGCCAAAGGCGGAGTCGGGTCGTACCTGGAACACGGTAAAGAGACGGTACGGAATAATGACGGCTGAGCAGAAGCCGGCAACAGTGCCGATGATCCACAGAATCCAGGCAATGTTCAGGGCAAGATCCCAGCCCAGGAGCTGATGCCCCACCAGCAAGGCCCCGCCCGCAACCGTGAGCGCGGCCATGGGTGGTGCGCCGTAAAACTGTGCCATCATGGGGTCCTGAAAATGCCGGACCCACACATTTTTCCGGTGGAACAGGAAAAAGACCGTTGCCAAAAACAGACCAATGAGCATCGAGCAGGCCAGGCACCAGACTACCAGGGCAAACAGCGTGAGACGGTTGGAAAAAATGGGCAAGGTGGCCGTGGCATTGGCAATAATGCCGGTGCCCATCACCGAGGCAAACCAGTTGGGGCCGACTTCATAGTCAAAGTTTGCGCCGGTTACGTTATAAAAGAAACGCTTCCACCACAGGCCTTTGGCGTGGGTGTTCTTCAAATTATCGTTCATGCAGGAAATCCTTTTACTGGAAAAACGGGCCGGATACCCGGGTATATTGTTCAAAGCCTTACTTAAAACTATCCTGGCCTTATGAAATGGATTGGATACTTTTAAGCTGTATTTTATTGTACTGCTTTTCCGGCATTGCCGCTTAATTGCGTGTTTAACCCAAGGAGCAAAAATGAAGCAACAGAAACCAGAGGAAATCCCCCAAATGCTGCGTCGGCGCTATGGTGAGATTGCCGGCAGAAATGCGCAGGCAGAGGGCAGTGCCCCGTCCTGCTGCGGCCCAGCCGCCGGCATCACCGGCATCACTCAAATAGCGCCGGATCGGATCGGTTATTCTCCCCTTGATCTGGCGAGTGCGCCCGCCGGTTCCAATCTTGGCTTGGGTTGCGGCAATCCCTGTTCTTTTGCGGCCCTGCAGCCTGGTGAGAAGGTGCTGGACTTGGGCTGTGGCGCCGGCGGCGACTGTTTTCTTGCCGCAGAGGTAGTGGGCCCATCCGGCTCTGTTATTGGTGTGGATATGACGCCCGAGATGGTGGCACGGGCGGAAAAAAACAGGAAGGGACACGGAGTTGCCAATATCGAGTTTCGCCTGGCCCCGATTGAACAGCTGCCGCTTGAGCCGGCGAGCATCGATGTTGTCCTGTCCAACTGCGTGATCAATTTGGCTCCTGATAAAGAGCAGGTTTATCGGGAGATCTACCGCGTGTTGCAGCCCGGCGGCCGCATCGCCATAGCGGATATCATTGCCAGAAAACAGATGCCCGCGAGCATCAGAGCCGATGGTTTCTTGTACAGTTGCTGAATATCCGGGGCGATCAGCTCAGTTGAGCTGCAGCATATCCTGGAAAAAATTGGTTTTACCGCCATTCGCATCACGGTGCAGGAGAGCAGTGCCGCCTTTATCCGCGAATGGGCGCCGCAGATCAATGCAGCTGAATACGTGGTTTCGGCACATGTCCAGGCAGTGAAACCGGTCTGCGCCGGTCTGGAGAAATCCCGACTTCATCTTGAGCCTAAGATTTGATACGTATACTTATGTAAATACGATATTTTTAACACTTTTATCACTCGATTGAAACCTGCGTTTCGGGTACAAGAAAATTGCCTTTCAACAGGTATCACCCACGGCTCCGGGCTCCCGGTAAAATAGTGAGTAATTTCCGCAAAATGATCGCTCCACCAATTCTTTCAGTTTTTTGTTGACAGAGCGCATAGGGTGTATTTCCATCGCTCACATGTGGCTGGCAACAGTTGAACAGTAATGAACCGGGCAGCCTGCCCGACCGAGTGAGGAAGATGAGGAAGACATGGTGGATTTAGACCGAGACGAAGATGATGCACTAGTTGAAGAATGCAGTGTGTGCAGCGGCGATATTTTTATCGACCTTGACTGTGAAGAAGACGATATCGTGTACTGTAACGACTGCGAAGCCGAGTACCTGATACGCTCACTGGACCCGCTCCGCCTGACCCTGCTGGACGACGACATCAACCCGGACGGGGATGACGACGACAGCGACTTTGACGAAGATTACGACTAAGTACGGTGCCCGCCTGTGGCCGACATCTGCACACAGGCGGCAACATGCGCACTTTGGGGGCAAGCCATGAACTTTCTTAATCTGCCCGATACGCACGCAAGCCAAGCCGGAACTGCGGCCGTGCTCCTGCCCCTGGCCTATGCCGAAGCCATTGCCGATGCGGGCAAGTCGGCAACGGCCATATTTGAGGCCTCAAAGCTGCTTTCCCTGTGGGACGCTGAAACCGGCGCAGACCTCAGCACCCTTGGCATACAAAGCCTTGAGATGCTGCGGCCCAAGGGCGATGCCCAAAGCGCCACAGAGCAGATTTACCGCCACAGTGCGCCCTATTTCAGGAAAGGACTGGTGGTCGGGGCCGTGGGTGGCTGCCATTTGGGTAGCCTTGGCCTGATGCGCGCTGCCAACGAGGAGCAGCAGGCGGCCTCGGTGCTGCATCTGGCGGCGCATCCGCACGTCGGCGGCGGCAATGGCTCCGGCTCTGCGGAAGAAGCCGATAACAACAACTGCATGGCGCGGGTACGGGAAAAATGCGTGGTGGTACATACCGGCATCCGCAGCATGAGCAAGGCCGAGTGCGATGCCATCAACCCGGACAGCCTGGTCTTTGCCCGCGACATCCATGCAAGCGGTTTGAACGCCATTGCAGATGGCCTGGACATGCTGGGCGAAAAGATCTTTCTCGCCATTCACCTGGATGTGCTGGATCCGGCCATCATGCCCGCCGTGGCCAAGCCCGAGCCGGGCGGGCTGGACTGGTATACCTTGAATGCCCTGATCCGCATGGCGGCCCGGGAAAAAATCATTACCGGTTTTTCCATAAGCGGCATGTGCCCATCCGCTACAGGCGGACTGCCCGCCGAACTGCTTGCAGCCAAATTGGTCTGCAAGATACTGATCAGCATTCTGCAGAAAAATCGTTAACAGGTCAGTATCCAGCATGCAGAGCCGGTGTGCCTGTGCACACCGGCTTTTTTCATTGTTGGGTACTGCAATTTTTTGCCGGCAGACGGCGCTCATTCCGTTTCCAGAGCAACGGAAATGTATCAAACAGGCGAGCATTTGCCGAAGCCGATGCAGGTAGGGCTTTGATATGAAAATGGGATAATGCCGGACCGGCAGCAACCGGCTTTTTATCAAGCGAATAGCACTTCAAGCAAATAGCACTCTATGAAACGCGCGCAACTTGCCAACTCTGTTCCCTGGAATCTCCTGCTCATCACCGTGGGCTCCCTGGTCTTTTCCGCAGGGGTCAACGGCGTGGTCATCCATCACAACTTTATCACCAGCGGCATCTACGGCCTGGCCCTGCTCATCCACTATGAGAGCCACAGCTTTTCGCCCTCGTTCTGGTACCTGGTCTGCAACATCCCCTTGTTCATTCTGGGCTGGTTCTTTGTCAGCAGACGTTTTTTCTTCTACACCCTCTACGGGGTGCTGGCGGTCACACTCATGACCCTGCTGCTGCCGCTCAACTTCCGCATAGAGCAGCAGGTCTATGCGGCCGTGGCCGGCGGTATCATCTGCGGCATAGGCTCGGGCATTACCCTGCGCTCGCTTGGTTCGGCAGGCGGGCTCGACATCATTGCCGTCATCCTGCACAGCCGCTTCAATATCGGCGTGGGCAAGGTGTCGCTTATTTCCAATGTCCTCCTCTTCAGCCTAGCCTCATCCTACTACAGCCCGGATGTGCTGATTGCCTCCATCATCCTGGTGTTCATCAGCTCCATAGCCCTTGAACATGTGCTCTCGCTTTTTAACCAGCGCAAGGTGGTCTATATCATCAGCGACCACCATCTGGAAATTTTCGAGCAATTCAAGGACGACCTCAACCAGGGTGCAACCTATCTCAAGGCGCAGGGAGCCTACAGCGGCAGGGACAAGCACATCATCATGACCATCATCAACAACATCCAGTTGAAAAAACTGGAGAGCATTGTTTTCGAGGTCGATGAAGATGCGCTTTTTATTGTGGAAGACAGCTTCAATGTGCTGGGCTCAAATTTCGGCAAGCGTAAGATCTATTAAAAGAAGCGGCCGGCTGAAAACGGGTGATGGTGCAGGGAGGTGATGCCTGCACCGGACAGCGCAGGCAATCGTGCTGTGTTCAGTCTTCTTTTTTGAAATGAATCAAGGGGCAGTTCTTGCAGATGTCCGCGCCTGGAAAGGGATTGCCCAAGCGGGTAATGGCAACGCCTCCCTTTTCTTCGATACGCTTCTGCATGCGTGCGATCATGCCCGGCAGGTGATCAAAGGGGATGGAGACGTTGATCTCGCCCCGCTCGGTCTTGCCGGAATTGTAGCTGCCGCTGCAGGCCAAAAACATATTGGCCTGTTGGCTGTTATAGCTGAAGACATTGCCGCCGCAGGCTGCGGAGTTCATGGAAAGGGAGGGCCTGAAGGGGTGCACGTCCTGGCCGGCCATCCAGTCGCCGATGAGGTGATATGCCTGCATGTTATCACAATAAAAATGAATAATATCAGGGAGATATGCAACTGTTTCCAGGGGGGCTACAGCCACCGCCAGCAAGGGGCTTTCTCCTTGCAAACGGGGTTTGCCCTGCACAAAGCGGTTGGCTTGGTCCATATCCCGGCAGTATTTGATGTGGCTCTTTACCTCTGCCTCGTCAAATTCCTTCCAGCCGAAGACAAAGCGGGCATTGCTGCACCCCAGCTTCTTTGCCTCGACCAGCACGGCAAGACCCTCCATGCGCGCACCGATCTCGGCCTGGCAGAAGGTGATTGGTTTGACCGGAACATAGTGGGATGCACGGCTGCGAAAGGCTGCCAGCTCCTGTTCATCAAAAAAGTACTTGATGGCAACGGGCGCGGTCATGAGCCGCAGCTCGCGCATGAGGAAATCCTGGGTTGCCTGGTAGTTCAGTTGCATGGTTACTCCTGGTGTTGAGTTTTTGTAGGAAACAAAAATCCGGGCAGGATGCAAACCATCCTGCCCGGCCGGACTGTCGCGCAAAAACGGGGGATTATTGTTCGTCAGCCGGAAGATGCAGATTTTTGGTAATGCTGAACCATTTCCGGGCATTGCCGGGATCATCTTTTTTACCGTAAGGAAGATACCAGATTTCCACATCCACGACAAAATCCTGGGCAATCTGGGTGCGGATCACTTTTCCTTCTTGCTCGCTTTCCGTGTAGACCGGAATCATGAAGGATTCCTTGGTTGTTTTGCGCGGCGGCAGGGCCGAATCATGGATCAGGCCGCTCTTCTCATAGGGCCCCCGGCCCATTTTCTGTCCACGCCCGAGCTGTTGGGGAATGGGCATGTATATTTTTTCGTTGGTATAAAAAACCTTGCCATCCAGTGTTTTCGCGGTCACATACAGTGCCACCCGGTTTGGGGTCGGTCAGCCGTCTGGTATGGCATGGCCGGCCTTGTTGGTAATTTCCACCAGCAAATGGGCCGCAGGCGTCATGGTGTTGACGTCACGCCAAGAAAATGCATTGGCCTCTACCTCCACATCAAGGGCCATCTTGACCATTTCCGGCGAGCGGTAGGCCTGCATATCGTGGCCCAGGCCGCTTTTTCGCATGTGGCATTCCTGGCAGGTATGGGTGCCGCCGTCGGGAATATAGGCAAAGAGGTGGGAACCGTACAGGGTTGCGCACTGGGTGGGGTTGTCCAACTCAAGGTTGGGTCCCAAACCGTGGCACTGACCGCAGAGGATGGATTCCCCCATGATCTTGCTTTCCTTCATGGCGGGATAGAGCGGGTCGGCGTGCGGCCCGGTCTTGGCGCCGTAAACGGTTTTTGCATCCGGATAACCGTCTGTCCATTTATGGGTGATGGCGTTGCGGTTATGGCAGACCAGGCAGTTGATGTTGAGCGAGGTGAGGGTGTCCCGGATTTCCTCATCATGCGGGTCTTCGGCAAAGGCATAGAGATTTTCCACGATTTCCCGGGCCACGCTGTCTTCTGCATCCTGCAGTTGGGGCAGGTGGCATTTTGCGCAGACCATTAGGTGCTTAACGCCCACATCTTCCGGGATCTCTACCCCGGAATACGGCCATTCCTTGAGGCCGTTTTCTATGGTAGTGATGAAAGTAGCCGCTGTGCGGCCAACCTCAAGCGGGCCAAAGATGGAGCGGGCATGCAGGGATCTGCTCCATTCGTCATACTCTTTCATGTGGCAGTCGACACAGGACGAGGAATCGTACCTGGCGACCAGTTCGGCAATGGTTTTCGCCTTTTGCTCTTCGGCGTGCGCCGCCGTAAGCAGAAGCGATCCCACCAGCCCCAGACTTGCCAGTGTTCGTTTACGCAGTTTTTTCATGGCCTTGCTCTCCAGGTACAAACCAAGTACCTATTTTGAATGATGTGGAGATACCGTTAAATGTAGCGTTATCTTTATAAAAGAATAATGAAAAAGCAAGGCAATTTTGGGGATATCGGCAACACGTTTGCTCAAATCCCGAAGACGAGGATTTTCTATGCCGAAGGTGCGAAAAGAAAACGAACGCAATGCCTTGGCCGCAAGTCGTCAGAGCAATGGCTTGCAGATCAAGGGGCGTTTGTGGGTTGAGAGCGAGGGAAAAACATATCTCTCTTGGGGCCGGATTGTACTGCTGCAGCGGGTTGAGGAACACGGCTCAGTTTCGGCTGCAGCCAGATCCATGAAAATGAGTTTCAGCCATGCTTGGCATCTCATTGAAGATATGAATGCGCTTGCGCCTGAACCACTTGTCGAAAAACAGGTTGGCGGACGGCGGGGTGGCGGTGCCTGGCTGACCGATGCGGGCAAACAGGCGGTACAGGATTTTCTAAGGCTGGTGGATCGCTTTCAGGACTGGGTGGAGCAGGAACGTATATAAATTGTAATTGAGCATCGCCATCGCTACGGCGCAATCCAGTTAGTCACACCGGCTGAGCAACACTATGGCTAGGACGACATATTGCTTGCACGTTGCATGACCATGTATCAAAGCATAAAAAAACGGGCCTGATTACAGGCCCGTTTCTGTTTTTTACCTTGTACATCTCACACGCTCTAATTCGAGGCACGTGATTGCTGCTTCACTTACAGCAAATAAGGGTCATCCTCCGGCGCGCTCAAGGTCTTGGGATCTGCATTGGTGTCAATGCCCATATCGCCGTGTTTTTTCGGCGGCTCCTTGCTGATATCCTTTGAGGGCTTGTCCAGTTCCGGATGTTTGTTGTTGGCCTCGTAGTTGGCCTCGCGCGATGTGCGCTGCGGCAGGTTCAGATCTACATCCTTCAGATCAATGTCCAGGGTCTTGGCCACGCCTTCGCCGTAGGCCTTGTCTGCCTGGTAGCAGTGGTTGATCCAGCGGTGCTTGATCTGCAGGGTGGCATCGCCCAGGTTGCGGGCCGTGTTTTCAAAGAGCACCTGCTGCTGATCCGCGGTCATGGCCCGGAACAGCTTGCCCGGCTGGCTGTAGTAGTCGTGGTCGTCCTCACGAAAATCGTAGCGGTAGATATCACCATCGGTCTTTTCCGGCGGCTGTAGCTGATTGATATGGTCGCCCCAGTTGCCGTAGCTGTTGGGTTCGTAGTGGTTCTCACTGCCCAGGTTGCCATCCACTCGCATCTGACCGTCGCGGTGGTAGCTGTGCGGACATTTCACCCCGCGCGGGGCATTGACCGGAATTTGATGATGGTTCACACCCAAGCGGTAGCGCTGCGCATCGCCGTAGGAAAAGAGGCGGCCCTGGAGCATGCGGTCAGGTGAAAAGCTGATGCCGGGCACCACATTGGCCGGGTTAAAGGCTGCCTGCTCCACCTCGGCAAAGTAGTTGGCCGGGTTACGGTTCAGTTCGAACTCGCCTACTTCGATGAGCGGATATTCGTCTTTATACCACACCTTGGTGAGGTCAAAGGGGTTGTAGGGCATAGCCTTAGCCTGCTCTTCGCTCATCACCTGGATATACATCTTCCACTTGGGGAACTGTCCCTTCTCAATGGCGGTGTACAGATCGCGCTGATGGCTTTCGCGGTCATTGCCTACCACCTTGCCGGCCTCCTGATCGGTCAGATTGAGGATGCCCTGCTGGGAGCGGAAGTGGAATTTCACCCAGACCCGCTTGTTGTCTGCATTGATCATGCTGTAGGCGTGGCTGCTGAACCCGTGCATGTAGCGGTAGGAAGAGGGGATGCCCCGGTCGCTCATGATGATGGTCACCTGATGGAGCGTTTCCGGCAGGGAACTCCAGAAATCCCAGTTGGTGTTGGGGCTGCGCAGGTTTGTGCGCGGGTCGCGCTTGACTGCGTGGTTCAGGTCCGGAAATTTAAGCGGGTCGCGGAAGAAGAAGACCGGCGTATTGTTGCCCACCATGTCCCAGTTGCCCTCTTCGGTGTAGAACTTGAGGGCAAAACCGCGAATGTCGCGCTCGGCATCGGCTGCGCCGCGCTCACCGGCCACAGTGGAAAAACGCGCGAACATCTCGGTTTTCTTGCCGATTTCCGAGAAGATTTTCGCCTTGCTGTACTGGCTGATGTCGTGGGTAACGGTAAACACACCATGCGCACCCGAACCCTTGGCATGCATGCGCCGCTCCGGAATGACCTCGCGGTCAAAATGGGCCAGTTTTTCCAGAAACCACACATCCTGCAGAAGCATGGGGCCGCGCGGGCCAACGGTCATGGAATCCTGGTTGCTCTCCACTGGCGCACCGGCAGCGGAGGTCATGTTCGGCTCTGCGCCCTTGGTATTGTTTTTGCTGGATAAGGGCTCGCCCAAGCCGTTTTTGTCCATGGGACACTGCATTTTTTTCATAATCGTCTCCTGAAGGTTTTGGGGATGATGCGAGGGTCGCTCCTATTAGGCAGTTTATACTACCTCACACAGCTTTCCTGCTTTTTAACTCAACTGAAGCGAATATAAAAGAGACCTTGCCGGGTGTCAATGCAAATAATAACTATTAGCATGTAGGCAAGTTGTTTCGTTCATGGACCGTGCATGAGCTAGAGCCTGTTTTTTGATCGCACAAACTGCGTGCTATTCAGCAACAGTCCCGTCCTGCTCTCCCTTTTCATCATTCACTTCGTCCTGATCCTGCTGCTGTTGCTTACGTGTCTTTTTCAGTTCTTTTTTCTTCTGTTTTTCCAGTTCACGCCGTCTCTTTTCCTGCTGGTAATTGGTCTTCCTGGCCACAAATCCTCCACCTGTGAAATATAGATACAAAAAAGGGGTTCTGCCATCAGCAGAACCCCTTATAAAACAAAGCAGGGTACGATTACAGCTTGACCACATTGGCGGCAGACGGCCCCTTAGGTCCGTCAACCACCTCAAAACTGACCCGTTCACCTTCACTCAGTGATTTAAAGCCCTGGGCCTGAATTGCCGAGTGGTGCACAAAGACATCCTGTCCATCATCACGGGCGATAAAGCCGAAACCTTTTGAGTCATTAAACCACTTTACTGTTCCATTCATCATGTTGCTGTACCTTGGGTGCAAATGCGCCTTGGGCGCTGGTGTGAACAATCCGCCCTCACCATGAAAGCGGATTTTTTGAACGCGGCCTGCGTTCAAGAGTTAAACAAATTCTGACGTTTCTAGCGTTTGGCTTGAGCGGGTGCGCCACCAGCTCGGCGGTTGCTGCCGGGTTTGCGCCCGCCTGCGTGTGCCGCATTGCCTGAGCTTCCCGGCCGGAAGCCGTTCCTGCGGCTTCTGCCTGTATTGCCTGTTTTTTCAGTGGCGTCGCTCGCATGGCTTGCACGGTTTGCAGTACGGCCTGCGCGGTTCGTATGGCGAAACTGGTCGCGCTCCGGTCTCGCGCTTTCATGCGAGCCTGCGTCTTCTGCAATCAATACACCGGTCTCGCAGCGCTGCATGGCCCTGGGCAGGCTCCGTTCGATGCGTTTGACCAGGTAGATATCATCACGGGTAGCAAAACTCACTGCCTCGCCGCTCAGGCTGGCGCGGCCGGTGCGGCCGGTGCGATGGATATAGGCTTCGGTGGTGTCCGGCATGTCGTAGTTGATTACATGGGAGATACCGGCAATATCAATACCGCGGGCAGCGATATCCGTTGCTACCAGCACCTTGAACCTGCCGCTCTTGAAGCCGTCCACGGCCTGTTTGCGCATGTTCTGGGAAAGATTGCCCTGCAAGGAGGTAGCGTCAAAACCGGCATGCGCCAGTTTGGCTGCCAGGCTCTTGGCCTTGTGCTTGGTGCGGGTGAAGACCAGGGCCGACTGCATAGCCTCATCACGCAAAAGCTGCACCAGAAGCGGTGTTTTTTCGGTTTGCTTGAGGGCATAGAGGCGATGAGAAATAGCCTCAACCGAGCGGTTCGGGCTGATCTGTACCCGCACCGGGTCTTGCAGGATGTCTTCCACCAGAGAACTGATGGCATCCGGCATGGTGGCGGAGAAGATGAGCGTCTGCTTTTTGAGCGGTAGTTGTCGGGCAATGCGGCGCAGATCCGGTAAAAAACCCTGGTCGAACATGTGATCCGCCTCGTCGAGCACCAGGCATTCAACCTGTTTGAGGCTGATGGCACGATCGTTCATGATGTCGAGCATGCGGCCGGGGCAGGCGATAACAATATCAACCCCGCGCTTGATGCGCTCGATCTGGGCTTGCTTGCTCACCCCGCCGTAAATGGCCATGGCGCGCAGATGCGTACCTTGGATGATGCTGATGGTAAAGGCGGTGATCTGCTCGGCCAGTTCTCTAGTCGGAGCCAGGACCAGGGCGCGCGGATCTCTGCCCTTTGCCTGAATCAGCCGGTGCAAAAGCGGCAACATGTAGGCTGCTGTTTTGCCGGTGCCGGTTTGGGCCAGGCCGATAACGTCCCGACCTGCCAAAACAGGCGGAATGGCCTGTGCTTGAATGGGAGTGGCCTCGGTAAAGCCACTGCGCTCGATTGCCGAGGCAATCCGGTGGTGCAAAGAAAAATTCGAAAAATTCACAGATGTCCTTATTGCAGAACCAGAGTGGCCGGCATTACGCGAAAACACGCAATGGTCTGTACCGGTTGAAATGTTCTGACTGAAAAATAAATGATGCAGGAAAGATGACGGCCGTACACAGCCAAGCATGCGCAGGCATGACTAGCGGTTGTAGCGCCCCCGTTTCTTCTGAGGTTTTGCCTCGTTGCAGACCAGCTCCCGATGTTTGTACTCCTTGCCGTTCAGGCCTTCCATTACTTTGTGGCCCACGGAACGGTTCAGCATTTCAACAAAAGCAAAACCCTTTGGCTGACCGCTGAAAGGATCCCGCACCAGTTTGGCGCTGACAACTTCGCCAAATTCGGAGCAGAGTTCGGATAGATCAGATTCAGTGATGGCGTACGGCAGGTTACCGATGAAAAGTTTCATGCCTTCCCCCTGGGCGGTGGATTTTGTATCAGCATGAACTTTTGAGGTATCAAGGGATAAACCAGTTAGCACTGGATATCAAAAAAGAAAATGCTATGAATTGCTGAACAAAAAATTATACTCACACAAAGAAGAAATGGCAAGGTCTTATTCTGCCCTTCATACGGAAGGGAAGCGGCGCAGGGCGCGCCGCACTCATTATAACTGTGATTTGATAGGCAAAAAGATCTTCTCCAATATCCTTTGCCGGAGCGATCGCTTGCGCCACATGGCATAGTCGTAGTGGCGGCAGCGCTCTATGTCCTGCTCGAAGATTTCGGTCATCTTCCGGGCAAAGGTTTTATCGTACACATTCAGGCTTGCCTCGTCATTGAGGTGGAAGGAGCGCATATCGAAGTTGGTGGAGCCCACGGAAACCAGATACTCGTCGATAATGAGCATCTTGTTGTGCATCATCGTGGGTTCAAAGGTGTGTATTTCCACCCCTTTCCGAAGAAAATCACCCCAGAGCGCCTTGGAAACAAAGCGCACCATCTGCTGGTCGATGTGCCTGTCCGGCACCATGATGCGGATGCGTACCCCGCGCTCCACAGCCGCCAACAGGGTGTTGACGATCAGCTCATCCGGCACAAAGTAGGCGGCCTGCAGATCGATGCTCTTTTCCGCGGCGGTTATGGTGAGCATGTACATGAGTTGCATGTTTTCGCTGCCGCCCGCAGGCGAACTAATGAACACGTGGGCCCAGGTATCGCCCACCTTGTCCTGCGAAGGAAAGAATTCCTCGCCGTGCAGGACTTCACCCGTGGTTTTGATCCAGTTATCGTTGAAGGCCGCCTGCACCTGTGATACCACCGGCCCCTCCATGCGAAAATGGATATCGCGCCAGTGATCTTCGTCTTGCGCATTGCCCATCCATATATCGGCAATGCCCACTCCGCCGGTAAAGGCCACTTTGCCGTCCACCACCAGGATTTTCCGGTGGGTGCGGTTGTTGAGACGGTTAAGGTGGTACCAGCGCAGGGGCCGGTAGCGGTGCACGCGCACCCCGCTTGTTCTAATGAAATCGAGCAAGTCATCATCCATCTTCATGCTGCCGGCCCAATCCAGCAGTACCTGCACCCGCACTCCGGCCTGAGCGCGTTCGGCCAGGGCCTCGGCAAATTCCTTACCGATCTCTCCGGTCCAGTAGATATAGGTTTCAAAGGTGATGGTCTTTTGCGCGCTGCGGATGGATTTCAGCATAGCGGGAAAGATCTCATCGCCATTGTTCAGGTGCTGAATACTGTTGCCTGCGGTGACTGCGGGCCCGAGCATGACTCCCATTTCCCGGGAAAACTGTGGATCAGACATGCCGTAGAGCCTGTCCAGTTTGCGCTGTAGCTTTTTTTCCGGCAGGGCAAAGTTCATGCCGATAAAGGTCAGCAAAACAGTGATCAAAACAGTGATGACAATTGTCCAAAACATTGGCTCACCTTGCGTGAAGTTTCGTGCAGCGGGGTGCAAATCGATGAGGGCTGATGAAAACGGTGCTGCAGCCTCTTCTGTATATTGATCTTATACCGCCTTGCTTAAGTGACAACAATACGCAAAGCACCGTAGCATACAGAGCTAAGGGCCAGATACTGCCTACATATTCGGCGATAAGCCAGGAATGATCGACGAAAAAAGGTAGCCGGCAGGCACAAAAGTTAGACTCAGCCTGCCTTGAGGAAAGCCTGTTGCCGGTACTGCCAATAAGCAACAGGGGTGCTCTACATGGTAAATGAGCCTGTACATTGGTGAGGTGTGCAGGCTCAGGATAATAGAATATTTTGTTGCCTTTCGGTTTAATTGCAGAAAAGCAACAGCAGGCGTGCGCTTGGATCGCCTACTTCGCTGCCGGATAGGGCTGAAACTCCACCGGCACCCAAGAATAGCTGTTCTCCGCATCCATGCGTACATGGCCAAGGCCGGGGAAGGGCAGGTGCATACCGGCAACCAGCACCTTGTCGCCTGCCATTTGCTGCATCACCTTGTGCCGGGTTTCCACGGCCATGTTCTGATCCACATCAAAGGCCATGGCAGCGCCTGGCCGGGCAAATTGCACCGCATGCACGTGCACCACATCGCCCCAGATAAAAAGGCTTTTACCTTGCGATTCAACCAGATAGCCGGTGTGACCGGGGGTATGGCCATAGGCGGCCACAGGCTTGATGCCTTCCACCAGGGCCGCATCATCTGCAAAGGTATGCCACTGCTTTGTGCTCACATAGGGGGCTGCGGCACGTTGCGCGGTTTGGAACATGGGCTGTTTCTCGGCTGGGGCTTTGTCCAGCGCATCCTTGGCCAGCCAGTAGTCGTTTTCTTTCTGGGCCGTGAAGACCTTGGCCTTGGCAAACACCGCCTTGCCCTCGCTATCGGTCAGCGCGCCGACATGGTCGGGGTGCTGATGGGTAAGGAGAATGGTATCCACCTGATCCGGGCTGTATCCGGCAGCCTTGAGGTTTGCCAAAAGATTGCCCAGATTAGGGTTGAAGGCCTTGCTTGCGCCGGCATCCACCAGCACCAGCTGCTCACCGGTGTTGATGAGATAGGCGTTTACGGTGCCCGGTATGGCCGGGTAATCAACAAACATGCGGCCGGTCAGTTGTTCAATTTCACCGGCCTCGATATTGCTTAAAAGCTTGGCATCCATGGTGAGCGCGCCGTCGTGCAGGGCGGTGATCTCAAATGCGCCCAGTTGCATGTGAAAATATCCCGGCACCTGGCTCTGAGCCGGCGGTGCTTTTGCCTGGGCAAACGGGATCAGGCCGGCCAGCATGAGCAGGGCAAACAGGACGGCAAAAGATTGTTTCATGGCATACCTCCTTGAAATAGGGTTACTGATGGGTGGAACGCGCGAGGCGTTGACGGCTTCTAACGTGTTCTCTTGAGAATAAACATCGTTGTGCCGGGAAGAAAGGTTGCGCGGGCAAATAGCCTGTTTGCTGCAACCTATCTGTTGTAACCTGGTATGCCGTCTCAGCCTGTTTCAGATCACACCAATACAACCACAGGGTGGAACAATGAATGTTGCAGAACTTTTGAAACTATCCGGCGCCTTCTGGACTACCGGCGCCATCCATGTCGGGGTCAAGCTCGATCTGTTCAGCCCGCCGGCACACAAACCGCAAACAGCCACGGAACTGGCACAACTGCTCCAGGCAGACAGCCGGGCGCTCGCCATGCTCCTCAATGCGCTTTGCAGCCTCAATCTTCTGGAGAAAAAAGGCGAGATCTTTGCCGCCAATGCCTTCAGCGCCCAATATCTTACCAAGGATTCGCCGGACTACCTTGGCCACATCATCATGCACCACCACTACCTGGTGGAAGGATGGAGCAAGCTTGATCAGGCAGTACTTACGGGAAAACCGGTGCGCACCCGCTCAACCATGAGCGACGGCAAGGTGCGCGAGAGCTTTCTCATGGGCATGTTCAACCTGGCCATGCAGCTTGCGCCCCGTGTGGCCAAGGCAATTGACCTGAATGGCCGCAAGCGCCTGCTCGATCTTGCAGGCGGCCCCGGCACCTATGCCATCCACTTCTGTAAGGAAAACCCGGAACTGTCAGCGGTTATTTATGATTATCCCACTACTCGGCCCTTTGCCGAACAAACCGTGGCCCGCTTTGGCTTGAGTGAGCGCATCAGTTTTGCCGCCGGCGACATAACAGTAGATGCCATTGGCACCGGTTTTGACGTGGTCTGGGTATCGCATCTGCTCCACAGCCAAGGGCCGGAGTCCTGCCGGGAAATTGTAACCAAGGCCGCAAGTGCCCTGGAGGCAGGCGGCATCCTGCTCATTCAGGATTTTCTTTTGGATGACAACCGGGCAGGCCCCCTGTTTGCAACCCTGTTTTCCCTCAACATGCTGATCGGCACATCTAAAGGCCAATCTTACTCAGAAGGCGATATCAGCACCATGATGCAAAAGGCCGGGCTGCACAACATCCACCGGCTGGATATTACCCTGCCCAATGGGGCCGGCATCATGGCCGGGGTGAAGTAAATTTGTTTTCAAACACTCTGCACCCCTTGTGCAACGATGCACGTAATAGAAACGCCGGGAATTATGCCGGCGTTTTTGCAAGCGAAAGACAGGTTTTTCGACTCTGCCCCGCCTAGGCCAGTTTTTGCCGCCACTCCTTTTTCTTCTTAGAAGGCCAGCCGGCGCAAACAGGGGGCAGCACCTTGGTAATCATGCGGACGCAGGAATCGCCGCAGGCCGGATTGCAGTGGATGATGGCATCCTCGCGGCCTTCTTGCACCTTCTGCGGCCACTGCGGGTCAGCCCACAGCACTCGGGCAAGGCCAATCAGATCGGCCTTGCCGGTCGCAATCGCCTCTTCGGCAAGAGCACCCGTGGCAATGCGGCCCGCTCCCACCACCGGCACCTGTACCTCTTGCCGAATTCCGGCTGCCAAATCAAGCATGTGCCCCGGCTCTTTGCACTGCTGAATGATCTCGGGCAAGGCCCAGGATTCGTAGGTGCCGCCCATCACCGAAATATAGGCAATGCCTGTTTCGGCAAGCTTACGGGCAAATCGGCAGGAGTCTTCCAGTTGCAGGCCATCGGGCAAGAGTTCATCGGCAAGAAAGCGGTAACCAACCGGCATACTGCCCACTGCTTCCTGCACTTTTTCCACCACTTCAAGGGGCAAGCGCTGCCGCTTTTCCGGGCTGCCGCCATAAGCATCGCCCCGCTGATTGGTTCTGGGCGAGAGGAATTGGGAGAGCAGATAGCCGGTGCCGCCATGCACCTCCACCATGTCAAAACCGGCTGCCTTAACCCTGGCCGCGGCTGCCGCGAAAAGGGCAATGACTGTTTTGACTTCATCAACACTCATGCCGCGAGAAGGGCGGCCAAAGGTGGTGATAGCCGAGGGTGCGACGGAATCTTCCGTCGCATAGGCAAAACGTCCCGCATGGTTGATCTGCAAACAGGCAAGGGCCCCTTCCGCCTTGATGGTCTGGGCCAGGCGGCTCAGGCCTTCGAGCGCCTCATCCGTATCGGCGCACAGGGTGCGGTTGGAGCCGCTGCCAAGAGGATGATCCACCGAGGCATTCTCCACCACCACCATGGCAACCCCGCTTGCGGCCATCAGTTGGTAGTGCTCCAAAATAGCATCGCTGACCAGCCCGCCTTCGCCGGCATAGGCCAGGTAGAGTGGGGCCATGATCAGGCGATTTTTTAGGCTCAGCCCCTGAATGTTGATTTCTGAAAAGAGATGGGGGTAGGTGGACGACATGGCAGGTCTCCTTATTCATATTATACATAATAAAACCGCATAATAGCTGATATATGGGGAGAAAGGCAAACACTCCGGGCCTGGGCCTGACTTTGTTCTAATCTTGTTGTTCTATATCGTAATTTCAATAAGATATGATTTGGTACAACCACGTTGCTACGGACGAAATCATGTCTAATGAAGCTGTGATCTGATCCTGACACAACCGTGCTACAGAGGTGCGCCGGCTATCAGGTTTTTAAGCGGATGGCAGCAGGAACAGCGGTTCAGCACTGTTATTGATATCCACACACCAACTCACTTAAACAACAATCGCAGCAACAACAATGGCACCCTCGAACAGTTCAACACCTTGGCAGGTCTTCCTGGTTTTTCTGCGCCTTGGTCTCACCTCCTTTGGCGGGCCGGTGGCACATCTGGGCTATTTTAGGGAAGAGTTTGTCAGCCGGAAAAAGTGGCTGAGTGAAGAGAGCTATGCCGATATGGTGGCGCTCTGCCAGTTTTTGCCCGGCCCGGCCAGCAGCCAGGTGGGCCTGGCAGTTGGCCTTTCCCGTGCGGGATATTTGGGTGCTTTGGCTGCCTGGGCAGGCTTTACCCTGCCTTCAGCCCTGGTACTGACCATCTTTGCCTTAAGCATCGCCACCGCCAATGCAGACCTTCTCTCTGGAGTGCTGCAGGGTTTGAAGGTGGTGGCCGTGGCCGTGGTGGCGCAGGCGGTGTGGGGCATGGCAAGGCAGCTCTGCCCGGATAGGCTGCGGCTGACGATCATGGCCTTGTGCGCCGCTGTCCTTTTGCTTGTGCCGGGCGTGTGGATGCAGGTGGGCAGTATCCTGGCGGCGGGCTTGGCCGGGCTCTTGCTCTTTAAGCCGGAACAAACCGTCGGCCGGGAGGCTATGCAGGTGCCGGTTTCGCGGCGGGCAGCCCTGTTCTGGCTCGGTCTTTTTGCGGGCGGGCTGGTTATTTTGCCTCTTTTGGCCGGAATCTACCCAGGTGGAAGCATGGCCGTGATCGATGCCTTTTACCGGGCCGGTTCCCTGGTCTTCGGCGGCGGCCATGTGGTTTTGCCGCTCTTGCAGGCCGAAGTGGTGCTGCCCGGCTGGGTAGACAACAACACCTTTCTGGCCGGTTATGGCGCAGCCCAGGCCGTGCCCGGGCCGCTCTTCACCTTTGCCTCTTTTTTGGGCGCATCCATGCAGGCCGGCCCCGGCGGCCGGCTCGGCAGCATGCTCTGCCTGGTTGCGGTATTTGCACCTTCATTTCTCTTAGTGGCAGGCGCGCTGCCCTTTTGGGAAGAACTGCGGCATAACACCCGCATGCAGGCCGCGCTGAGCGGCATCAATGCCGCCGTGGTCGGCATCCTGCTGGCTGCGCTCTATCACCCGGTGTGGACCAGCGCCATCCATGCACCACGCGATTTCGCCCTGGCGCTCTTGGCCTTCATTGCCCTTGTTTTCTGGAAAGCTCCACCCTGGCTGGTGGTGCTGGCCTGTGCGGCCGGCGGCTGGTTGTTTTTCTCATGAGAAAACAGCATTAACCCGGCGGCCGGTGCAGACCTGCCTTGAAGAATCCATGCCTGCACCAGCCGCCGTCTATTTAGTCTATCCTGCTTCAGCAGCCTTCATCGTTCCCACGCTCCAGCGTGGGAACGCATCTGTGGGTGCATCTGCGCTCAGTCTCGCTTAGTTTCAGTTCAAGATCAAAAGCAAAGATAAGGCTTTGATATAGAATTGGAATAACCTCAGATACTGATATCGAAACGCGGAGCTTGAACCTCGAAATGCGTGGCGGGCGTTATCTATCAGAACGCAGGAGCGTTGAGCATATGTTCCCACGCTGGAGCATGGGAACAATCGATGGAAGGGAGTTGTGCACAAAATGCCAACAGCGTAGCCACAGTTTTTCCACGGGCTGTTAGGTGAAGTTTCTGCATGCCGCACTTGCCGGCTCTTACGAAATTTTACTTGGTCTGGCTATCCAGCCGGGCTCTGGCAACACCGCTTGCAATGATGCATGCTGCACCGCCGAGTTGCAGGGGGCTGAGCTGTTCCTGAAACAAAAACCAGCCAAAGAGCATGACCGCGACCGGTTCGCAGTAGGCAAGGGTGCCAAAGGTGGCTGCGGGCAGGCGGCTTAAGGCCACGACTGCGCATAAAATGGCGAGAAAGCCGGGGAGAAAGCCTGCACCCACCAGCCAAGGCCAGGCAGAGCCGGGTACAACAGGCGCAAAAAACTGCAGCGGCAAAAGCACCATCGCGCCAACGAAGAGTTGGTACAGCGCACGGCTGTACACATGCACCTGCTCGGGTACGATGCGGTTTACCAGGATATAGGTGGCATAACAGACCATGGAGGCCATGGCCAGGATCAGGCCGGTCATTTGACCACTGTTGTTGCCGCCGCTGCCGACAAAATCCAAACGGAATTCCAGCATCATGGCAAAGCCGAAGAGGGCGAGCAGCATCAGCAGCATGCCCCGGGTCGAAATCTTTTCCTGCAGGAAAAAATGCGCGTAGATCGAGGCGGCAATGGGGGCGAGATAAATCATCATGACCGCATTGGCCATGGTGGTGTAGGCCATGCTCTCGATATAAAAGACCACAAACCCGGCCAGGCTGATCCCGCCTGCCGGCACGGCCCAGCCCGGCCATTGCCGTGCAAGTCTGGTCTTACCGGTGAAGAGCAGAAAGAGCAGGGTAAAGCCTGCGCCAAAGAGCAGACGATAAAAGGCCACACTTTCTGCCCCAGCGCCTGATTTGCGGGAAAACACGCCAATGGTGCCCATGAAGAGGGCCGAGCAGATGGCGCACAAGATGCCTAAGTGATTTGCTTGCATGGCACTTCTCACTCAACCCGGCGGCAGATGTTTTCCACTTCCGCCCATTTCTGGCGCAACCGTTTTTCCGAGACCGGTTGTTTGGTGCCTAGTTCCGGCGCAAAGACCGAGATGCGGAACTCCTCAAGCATGGTGTTGTATTCACTGAGACAGGCGCGGCACTGGCTGGAGTGCCCTGCCTGGCGTAAAAAACGTGCCGCCTCGCTCAGCCGATTTTCCGGCCCCTGCAGGCGCTCGGCCTTGAGCGCATCCTTTTTCGGGTCGTGCTCGGCCCGTTCAATGCGTACCGCCAGCCCTTGCAGATAGCGTACCCGTTCCCGTAGGGAATCAGCCGAGAGTTCCTCCAGAAAATTGCTGGGAACAATACGCTCAAGGGCAGCCTGGTAGTCCTGGTGACGACCGGCATCGTAGTTGCGCGCCTGCCGGGCCCGTCCGGCCCACTGCTGGATGGCGCCTGCCAGTTCGCGCCGCTGTCGCACCAGTTGCACCACCCGCTCCAGCACCGCCCTTGCCGGCCGCAACAGTCCTTCGCGCCGCACAGCCGCCATGGCCGCATCGTACTGGTCCTGACTGGGGATTACTTCCATATCAAGGGCAAAAACCGCATCAATGACAAAGGCAAAGAGCAGGCGCTGCAACTCGGCCGCCGAAACACCCGCGCCCAAACTCAGCCAGGAGGCGGACTGCGAACTGACCACATCCTTGCACAGCTTGCGCAGGCCGGCAGCATCCTTGGCCAGATCCTGCGTGATGAGCAGGTGCAGCCCGGCCCGAATCTGGGCGCGGCTTTCCTCCTTACTGGTTACATAGTGCAGTTCAACCGTGCGGCCTCCCTGGTCGGCCTGCAAGCTGGCATAGGCCAGTAGCTCAGGCTTGCCGGGCGCGGCCTGCAGGGAGATGACCGCATCGATGCCGTCCAGATTCCGACTCTCCACCCTGCGTGTTTCGGGCAGACTTAGAGTTGTATGCTCGGCCAAAGGAACCGCATCATGACCTTGCAGCAGATCAGAAAAAGAACGGCTCTGGGCCAGCACCTGGCCGCTGTCATCCTGCAAGACAAAGCGCATTTTCAGATGGGGCGGCAGGGTGTCGGCCTGCCAGTCGGCACGCTCCACCTTCACCTGGTATTGTCGTAAAATCACCCGCTCCAGTTCCTGGTACAAAGAACCCTGGTATTGGTCCAGCCCATCCAACAGCCTGTCCACAGCCTCGGGCAGGGGCACCAGCAGGCGGCGCAGGCGCTTGGGCAGACGCTTGCACAACTGCAGCACCTTTTCCGGCAAAAGGCCCGGCACCAGCCACTCAAAGGGCTGGGGATTGAGGTCGGGCAACTGGCGCAGCGAAATAAGCGCGCTGACGCCGTCATCCTCAGCACCGGGTGAAAAATGGTATTCCAGCGGAATCTCCATGCCACCGCTTCTTAGTGTGGGCGGATAGCGGTACAACTCCGCCCCGTCGGGCGCGGCCCGGCAGATATCTTCCTCGCTCAGGCGCAAAAACTGATCTGAACCGGCATCGCGGATAAGCCGCTTCAGGCTCGAACGGTCATAGGCGGGGCCCAGGCGGCTTGAGTAAAAAGCGTACAGGGCCTCTTCATCCACCACAATGCCGCGCCGCCGCACCCGGTCTTCCAGTTCTTCAAAGTGTTGACGCAGGGTCAGGTTATGCTCCAGAAAAGGGAAACGGCCGCCCAGCTCACCCTCAATGAGTGCGCTGCGGATGAATATTTCCTGGGCCTCGGCCCGCGTAGCCGCATTGATGCGGCCATAGTCCACCCTGCGGCCGGAGATGATGGTTAAACCAAAGAGGCTGACCCGCTCAAGCGCCATGATCCGGCCGCTCTTTTTCTCCCAATGCGGGGCGGACCAGCTTCGTTTGCACAGATCGCCGGCCAGGGCCTCCAGCCATTCGGGCTCGATGGCGGCATTGGTGCGCGCAAAAAGCTGGGAGGTTTCCACAAATTCAGCGGCAATGGCCCAGCCCGGCCCTTTATTGTACAGGGCTGAACCGGGGAAAAGAACAACCTCGCGACCGCCTGCGGCCAGGTAGATATTTTTCTCCTTTTTCTGACAGATATTGCGCAAAAAGCCGCTGCAGAGCGACTTGTGGACGCCGGCGTAATCCGCTGCTGCTTCATTGAAGCGGAGCCGGCGCTGACTCCGTACCAGGCGCAGAATCTGTTCGTGCACATCCATCCATTCGCGCATGCGCTGCCAGGAGAGAAAGTTGCTCTTGCAGAAACGGGAGAGCTGGGAGCTGGTGATTTTTTCACCACTGATAAAAAGCTGATCCCAGATGGCCAAAAGGCCAAGGAAATCAGAGCGTTTGTGCAGGAACACCCGGTGGGCCATATCTGCCTTGCCTTCCTGCTCCGGCGGCCGGATACGCGGGTCCTGGATGGAAAGCGCGGCCGCAAGGACAACACATTCCCGCAGGGCCTGCTGCTGCCCGGCCTCCAGGATGATGCGGGCAATGCGTGGGTCAAGCGGTAGCCTTGCCATGAAGCGCCCGCTTGTACTGAGGCGGCGCTGCGGGCCATGGGCCTTGCTGCTGAAGGCGCCCAATTCATCCAAAAGGCGGTAACCGTCGCGCAGGGCGTTTGCAGGCGGCGGATCGATGAAGGGAAAGGCTGCAGGGTCGCCAAGCTGCAAATCCATCATCTGCAAAATAACTTCTGCCAGATTGGAGCGTTGAATTTCGGGCGGGGTAAAGGCCTCGCGGCTGTTGTAATCCTCCTCGCTGTAGAGCCGAATGCAGGTGCCCGGGCCGATACGGCCGCAACGCCCCCGGCGCTGTTCGCAACCGGCCTGGGAAATGCGGCTGACACGCAAACTGGTGGTGCCGCTGCGCGGGTTGTAGCGGGCAATACGGGCAAGCCCGGTGTCCACCACATAGCGGATGCCGGGTACTGTAATGGAGGTTTCCGCCACATTGGTGGCCACAATGATTTTACGCTTGGCAGCAGGTTTGAAGATGGCCCTTTGCGCGGCAGCGGGTAAACGGCCGAAAAGCGGCAGCAGTGCATGGCTTTCGGCCAGGTGTTTGAGGCCGTCCAGGGTGTCGTTGATGTCGCGCTCTGTGGGCATGAACACAAGGATATCGCCACCAAGCGGATGGCTGCACAGGCTCTCGATTGCGGCTACAGCCTGATCTACATAGGAGATGTCGTCCGCATTTTCTTCATCAGCGGCATCATCCCAGTATTCGGTAGTAATGGGATAGGTGCGGCCGGAAACGGCAATAACCGGCGCATTGTCAAAATGGGCGCTGAAGCGCTCGGCATCGATGGTGGCCGAGGAGATAATCAGCTTGAGTTCCGGTCGCCGGCTCAGGAGTTGTTTCAGATAACCCAAAAGAAAGTCGATGTTCAGGCTGCGTTCATGGGCCTCATCGATGATGATGGTGTCATACTGACTAAGCAGGCGGTCGGCACGGGTTTCGGCCAGAAGCACGCCATCGGTCATGAATTTGATCAGGGTGTCCGGCGAGGTGCGGTCGTGAAAACGGATCTTGCAGCCGATTTGCTTGGGTGCGCCTGTTTCTTCGGCCACCCGGTCGGCTACAGACAGGGCCGCGATACGACGTGGTTGGGTACAGCCGATCATGCCTAACTGCCCGCGCCCCGCCTCCACACACATCTTGGGCAACTGCGTCGTCTTGCCGGAGCCGGTATCGCCGATAAGAATCAGACATTGATTGGCCGCAATGGTGGCGACAATCTCCTCACGACGTTCGCTAATCGGCAGGGCAGGGGGATAGGAAAGGTGCATGGAGTGAAGAAAATATGGTTACTGGCTGATCAGGAAATGTTGACGGAACTTCGTACTGATAAATCAAGATTGCCATCACGCCTGAGTTCAGCGGGTGCGCGAACGGCCTCGCGAAGAGTTACGTGAACTGCGCTGCGCACACTCCGCTGCAACGCCTTGTTAAACGGCGTCGTTCAGCCCTTTGCGGAAACACACGATCCGCACCTCTTCTTTGTATCCGAGTGCTTTGTGCGCGCTGATGCCGACCTCATTGTTCATTTCAGCATCGCTCGCCATCTCTGTCAGTCCTTGATCTCGCGCCCGTTGCTCTGCGGCCCGAACCAAGGCCCCTCCCTATCCCTGCTGCCGAAGGTCGGTGTCTATATACCACCCTTCGAGATAGGCCACCGGGGGAACTCGCGCATCCTTCTGCATAATCACGCTGCCCCATCTCAATGAAACCGCCCAGCCGCCCGTCCTGGCGGGCCAGAACTAAGGTGGCGAACCTTTCATCCGGTTCAGTAAAAAATTGCTGAGTTTCAGCCTCATGGTCGGCTTTTGTTCCGGGCCAGAGTAGATCGCGCATGCGGGCCCACTCAGCGCGGTCCTGCCCGTTAATAGGTCTGATTTCCATATTGTGCTACCCGTGCAGCCGTCTAACGTTAGCGGTAACCGGCGCCGGCTTGGCAGTCGAGGCGAGGGGGGTGGGGGAACCCCAGTAAGGGAACAAACGTGACCGTAGGCAAAGCGGACTAGCCACAAGCAAGAACCCTTTCCGGCATCGGAACCGTGTTGTCCCCGGCTCGCATGTTCCGCCCCTCATGGATGGTCTTTGTCTTTTTGCCGAACGTTAAGCTCAGCGGCGCGAGATACGAGCGTCCGCTGGAGTGTTTTGTTGGAAAGAAATTTCCATTGCTAAAGGTACTTTTAGCCCTTGGAGTTTTTTGGTAATAAAATAGAAGCCGATAAACTCCTTTGCGTACTCTATGACTTTAGATATGGCAATGCATAGGAACAATAAAACTAAAAATATTAGAATAGGATTATTAAATGAATAAATAAACTCTCTCCAGAAATAATAATAAATAAATGTATGAAACAAAAACACATTAAAAAGATGTCCGCCTAATATGTAGAGCGGCTTGTTAACCAATTGAGCTGTCGTGGTAAACTCGAAAGTAAATAGAATTATTAGTAGGCCAAATAGCCAATCAATTTTCGTTTCGTTCAACAATGGGCTATAGGTTCTGAACGCTGCTATTAATGTAATGGCAACGAGCAGAATAATGTATCGCCACCATCCAAATGTGCCTAACCATCTGCTGATAGTTGAGATATGATTTCTTTGTGACAAGTATATACCTAGAGCGAATGGAAGGAGCCATTCATTAAGCACGAGAACAATAGGTTTCTCATGAATAAGAAGTGCAAAAAAGCACAGTAATGCAAATAACCCGTACTTTTTAACTGCATCGTGAATAAATGGAAAGAGTAGGATAAGGGGTATGATAACACTCATATACCACCATGTCGCATTATATCCATATTCGTCATACACAAACCTATGGAATCCTGTCATTTGAACTATGAATTTAGCGTAGGCATGACTGGTGAATGCACTCTGTAAGGTTATGCCTATAAAGAATACTCCGATGAACACAAAAATAAGCGCAATGAACCAGTAATTGGAATAGATGGCAATAAGACGGTTTTTATAGAATTGAAATAGCCCTACATTTTTGTGCTTAACCGACTCTGAAAAACCGTACCCACTTAAAATGACGAAAATCGCTACACACACTTTTGCAAGCCGGGCCGTATGGAAAGTAACGAGACCGAATTCAGGGTGTTGATAAAATAAATGATGCCAAAGCAGCAGCATTAATGCCACTCCCTTACAAGCATTCGTAGAATTCAGATCAAAACTAACATTATTCATTTATTGTCTCTTTCTGGGAATGGGAGAAAAACCCTCGCCTTCAGGCGAAGGCTT
>JAUNUN010000033.1 GCA_030538155.1 bacterium | reverse complement strand
AAAATAGTGGTAGCCGCCGCCCTTGTGGATCTGCCAGTGGATGCCGGCGGTGGTGCCGTCATAGCGCTGGATGCGGTACATGCCCAGGTTGTGGCCCTGGCCGCCCGGATCTTCCGTATATACCAGGGGCAGGGTGACAAAAGGACCGCCGTCTGTATGCCAGGAGGTGAGCATGGGCAAGCCGCCCAAGCGGCAGGGTTCTTGGCTGCATTCCAGAATGGGGCCGCTTTTCACCTGCTTAAGCCCTATGCGCAAACCCTGGCCCATCAGGCCGCGCGCCTGCCACAGGGTGGAAAGAGAGGGCGGCATGGATTGTTCCACCAATGCCACCAGTTGCCGAACAAAGTCGCGCGGTCGCGCGCCAAAAGCCAGTTCCAGACGACTCTGCTTGCCGAAGAGATTAGTTGCCACCGGAAAGATGGAACCTTTAACCTTGGTGAACAGGAGGGCCGGGCCTTGACGAGCAATGACGCGGCGGTGGATTTCCGCCATCTCAAGATAGGGATCGACCTCGACATCAATGACCTGCAATTCATTTTTTGCGCGTAAGAGTTTAAGAAAATCGCGCAGGCTACGAAGATTGTGCATGTTAACCTGTGGAGATGCGTTCGTTTTCTCCATCTATTCAGGAGAAAAAGGAAGGCCTGCCTTTGCGGCCAGGCAAACTGGGACTAGCGATCAGCCAGGAGCAGCCAACGCAATGTGCGGCGGCGCGGCCCGTCAAATTCGCAGAAAAAGATGCGTTGCCAGGTACCGAGCTGGATCTGGCCCTGATGAACGATGATCGATACGCTTGCGCCGGAGAGGCTTGCCATCACATGGGCAGGGGAATTGCCTTCAAGGTGACGATAGTGGGCTGCATCGGGCACCATGCGGGCAAAAGTATCCAGAATATCTCTTTGCACATCCGTATCTGCGCCTTCGTTAATGGTCAGGCCGGCGGTGGTGTGCGGGTTGTACAGCACCAGAAGCCCGTCCTGAATGCCGCTTTCCCGGACTATGGTACGGATACGGCCGGAGAGATCAATAAATTCTCTCCGGCCGTTGCTGTGCAGTTCAAACTGCCCTTGTGGCATGGGCTTATATTAAGGTGTGTAGTTTAACGCTGGATTTCCCACTGGCCATTGGCGTTGCGGCAGGCGGTGGTCAGCACGGTTTCCTTGCGGCCATCGATCCAGGAATCGATTTCTGCCTTGCGGCACCAGCGGTTGGAGCCGGGCTGCTGATAGGCCGGCTGCGGAGTAACCGCATATTGAGACCCTGTATCCGGATTCACCCAGGAAGAGGTCTGGTTGGACACGCCGCGCTCGTACATATGATCCAGTTGCTGGCGGTCGTACTTGTCCATCTCGTTGCCGATCAGATAGCCAAGCATGGTGCCTACACCGGCACCGATCAGGGTGCCTTCAGTATTGTGGCCGATGGCCTGGCCTGCAATGGCACCCACCGCGCCTCCAATGGCAGCGCCGCTTTGGCTCCTGGTTGCACAGGCGCTCAGAGCAAGCAAAGCTATCAGGGCCAGGATATTCAGATACTTCATGGTACGCATACTCCTATGTGTCAGGATCGGATGGAGCGGCACAGATAATCTGACCGCTCTTTTTATGGGACTGCCCGCTTCTTACAGGGGGTCCAGAAAAATAACGTCAGGTGATTTAGCGCCGTGTTCTTGGACGAACCTGATTCTGCTCTGTTTTATCCATTTCGTTGCCGATCATATACCCTGCTGCCGCGCCGACCGCTGTGCCGATGACTGTACTCTCGGTGTTTTTACCAAGGATCTGGCCGGCCACAGCTCCTGCCGCTCCACCGGTTGCTGCTCCGCTTTGGGCGCGGGTAGCACAGGATGAGAGTGCAACGACAGAAACCAAGGCCAAGATACTGAGATATTTCATGTGTATGTCCTCCTTTATGACGAAGACTGGTTGTTGACGGAAGGGGGCAAATCTTTATTGGGTTGCACGCCTAAATCCTTGAACCCTTCCGCTTTGGCAATCAAGTTGCCATGGCCGTTGCTCAGGCGGTTTTTTGCTGTGTGCCAGGCCTGCTGGGTCTGGTTCAGACGCAGACCTATGGCGTTAAACGACTCCACAAAGCCAACGAGTTTATCATATATACTGGCCGCTTGTTTGGCAATGGCCAAACTGTTTCTGTGCTGTTCGTCTATGCGCCAGAGGTGGTGGATGGTGCGGAGAATGGCCAGTAAAGTCGAGGGACTGCTGAGGATCACCTTCTGCCGCATAGCCTGCACCAGAAGATCCGGTTCGTGTTCGACCACTGCCTGAAAGGCTCCTTCCACCGGGATGAAGAGCAACACGAAGTCGAGCGCGCCCAGATCGACCAGGCTGTGATACTGTTTACCGGCCAGAAGATTGATCTGCCGCTTCACCGAGGCGAGATGAGCTTGCATGCCGGCCTGCTGCTCCTCTGCTGAGTCTGCGCCGATCACCCGGGCAAAGTCCTTGAGAGAAACCTTGGCGTCGATAAGGATATCCCGATTTTCAGGCAAATGGACTATGGCATCGGGTTGAAAGGCGCTGCCGTCCTCGTCTTTCAGATGCACCTGCAGCTCGAATTCCCGGCCTGGACGCAGCCCGGAAGCCTCCAGCACCCGGCTCAGGACCAATTCGCCCCACTGACCCTGGAATTTGTTCTTACCGCGCAGCGCCTCGGTCAGGTTAAGGGCGTCGCTGCTCAACTGCTGATTGAGCCGGCGCAACTGATCCAGCTCCTGCTGTAAAATGGTGCGGTCTTTGCTGTCCTGGCTGTGCAGATGTTCCAGCCGCTGCCGGAATTCGCTCAATTGCTCGTTCAACGGCCGTAAAAGCAGGTTCAAAGAGGACTGGTGCCGGCGGCTTAGGGCATCGTTCTGCTGGTGGAGGATGCGGTCTGCGGCTGCCTGAAAATGCAGTTCGATCTGCCGCCGGTTTTCGGCCAAGATGGCATCCCGTTCGGCGATCTGCTGCCGCATGCTGGAGCAGGCGCTTTGCAGGGCAGCGTTGTCCACATCCAGATCGCGGCATTCACGGTTCAGGGCGCGGCATTCCTCCTGCAGACGCTCCAGTTCCTCTTCTTGGTGCCGGCAGGTGTCCTGCAACCGTTCCAGGCGGGCGCTGAGCACAATTTCTTTTCTCTGACCCTGCTGGCGCGCCAGCAGGAAAAGAATGGCGCAGCAGCCGAGACCGCAGGCAAGCCCAAGGAGAAAGGACTCCGGTGTCAGTGGGCCGTCAAAGCGGGAGAGAAGTTCAGAAAAGGGCAAGGAGGATCAGTGAGGCAGAATACTCAGTTGCCGGGCTTCAGTGCGCGCAAAGTGGTCAGTTCATCGAGCAGTTCGAGGACCAGGGCGCAACCGGGCATATTGATGCGCAAATCCCGGTGTAGTCGGGCCACGGTCTGCACCCGGTGAATCGACACCAGGGTAAAGCGCCATTCAGCCTGATTGGGGCCTTCCGGGCTGATAATACCCTCTGCAATCATTTCCTCGATCTGCTCCGCACTTGTGCCGCAAACACGGCACAGATCGCTGAAGGAACAGTAGTCCTCCTCATCTAAAACTATGCCCTGGATATAGGTGCTGGTTATTTCGTTCATATCACACCCCTAAATCAGTGCGCGGATTAAAGGCCAACTTTTCAGCCATGCTGCGGTAGATGGCCTGCTGCTCCTCGGTCTGGGCCTCGGGCAGCACCACCTGCAGGGTGACGATTTGATCACCCGTTGTTTTTTGCGTGGACAGTCCTTTGCCCTTGAGACGTAACTTGCGGCCGTTTTGGGAATTGGGCGGAATTTTCAACTGCACCTTGCCGTCCAGGGTAGGAACGGTAATGGATGCGCCTAAGGCCGCCTCCCAGGGTGTAACCGGCAGTTGCAGGTGGATGGTTCGTTTTTCGGCCTTGAAGAGATGGTGCGGCGCAAAGTGGATTTCCAGATAGAGATCACCGGGCGCGCCACCGCCGTGACCGGGCAGGCCCTGACCCTCCAGGCGGATGCGCTGACCGGCGATGATGCCTTTGGGAATAGCCAGGTTGAGCTGCTGCGGCCGCATGAAGATGCGGCCCTGTTCGTCTGGTTCAGGTCGGTTCAGGGTCAGGGTCTGCTTCGCGCCATGGTAGGCATCTTCAAGCGAAATGGTGATGGCGGCCTGCTGGTCCTCCCCCTGCATGCTGAAGCCCTGGCCACTTTGGCCGGCATAGCTGCCACGGCCACGGGTCTGGCCGAAGAGCGCTTCAAAAAAATCGCTGAAACCTTGGGTATCGCCGGGCGCAGAGCCACGGAATTCATAGCCGCCCGCGTTCCAGTCCGGTGGCGGCCTGAACTGCTCGCCGTTTTGCCAGTTGGCACCAAAGCGGTCATAGGCGGAGCGTTTTTCCGGATCTTTCAGTACTTCATAGGCCTCGCCGATATCCTTGAAACGGGCCTCTGCATCCTTGTCCTTGTTGACGTCCGGATGGTATTTGCGGGCCAGTTTGCGATAGGCCTGTTTGATTGCATCCGCAGTGGCATCACGTTCTATGCCAAGTATTTGATAGTAATCTTTATATTCCATAGTAGCGACAAAAGGTGCAGAATAATAATCTTGACACTGTAAGAACAAGTCCTACAAATGAAAAGGGGTAAAAGGCATGGGCCGGTTTTGCTTGTGCGGTACGCCTATCATCCTTTATGGTAGATAGTGTTTCAGCATTCCGCCCAGCCGGATGTTGAAACATATACAATATACATGCTTTGGTGTACCGACAGTTGGTGCCGGTGCTATCAGGGCGGTTTGAAGAGGTTTCCCGCTTTTCAGGAGCGGCAGTTATGACAGCTAGAGCATTACAAACACCGCGGTCCGTTTGGATGGTGAGCCGGGAATACGAGGGTATTGCCGGAGCGGGCGGGGTCAAGGATGTCTGCCGCCAACTGGCAGAGACCCTAGTCAGCCATGGCGGATGCGCGGTCAGCGTGGTTTTGCCCAGATACGGGTTTGTCGATGCAGCCCTCCTGGGTTTTCATCTTGCAGAAGCCGGCAACAGAGCCGGTCGTATCGGCGCCCGCCGCTATACGCATCTTTTTGAAGTGGATATGGATTACAGCGGCGAGGAGCGCCGCGAAACAGTCGCCGTCTGGCAGGGAGAACTCAACGGGGTGCGGCTCTTTTTGGTTGAGGCAGACCGTTATGCCAGCAAGCGCGGGGTCTACACCTACACCGAGGAAGATGAGCAAGAGGTGCTCTGGCAGCACCGGGGCCGGGGTCATTTTGACTACTTCGCCATGAATGTGCTCCTGCAGAAGGCCGCGCTTGATCTGATGATGTATCTGGACGAACGGCCGGATGTAATCCATTGTCACGATGGCCATGCCGCCATCCTGCCCGCGATGATGAAGGAGAACAGCGGTTACCGTCCGTATTTCAGCCGCACCGGCGCGGTGGTCACCATTCATAATGCCGGCCTGGGCTATCACCAGGAAGTGGAAGACCTGAATTTCGGCCATGCAATCACCGGCCTGCCCCGGCGAGTGATCAATGACAGCATTCTGGGCAGCGGCTTTGACCCCTTCATGGCGGCATCGGGCTATGCCGTGCTCAATACGGTGAGCGAAAACTATGCGCTGGAACTGCAACACAGCCCGGAAGACAGCCGCACAGGCTGGCTGGGGCATACCTTGCGGGCCCGGGGCATAGCCATTGCCGGTATTACCAACGGCATTGATCCCAAATCCTTTGAGCCAAGTGAGCCCCAAGCCCTGCACCTGTCCCATGGTTTTGATATCCGCAAGCGCGATTTGGAGGGCAAACGCGCCTGCAAGAGGGCGATGCTGGCGCAACTGGGTAATATAAAGGTATGGCAGCAAGTACGGCAGTTCGGTGTGCTGTCTGGATCACCCGATGCGCCGCTTTTTACCTTTGTCGGTCGTTTGACTTCCCAGAAAGGGGTTGATATTGTTCTGGAATCCCTGCTGCGCCTGCTGCAGCAAGAGGAAGACCTGCACATGCTCCTCTTTGGTTCCGGCGCAGCCGAGCTGGAGCGGCAGTTGGAGCTTTTGGCCGAATCGGAGCATGGTTGGGGCAAGATCTGCTTTTTGAAAGGCTACGATCCTGTTCTTGCCAACCAGGTCTATGCAGCGGGTGATTTTTTTCTCATTCCATCCCGCTACGAACCCTGCGGCCTGACCGACTATATCGCCCAGTTGCTGGGTAATCTGCCCATTGTCCATCGGGTAGGCGGGCTGGTAAAGGTGATTGACGGAGAAACAGGCTTTTCCTATACCGGCAACTCGGCCGGCGCTCTGGCCGAAACCATGCGCCGGGCCATGACCGTGTACCAGAGCGGCCAGGAGGCCATGGAGCGCATGCAGGTAGCTGCGGTGGAGCGTATCGACAGCCTGCACACCTGGCAGGTGGTGATGGATGCCTACATGGATTTGTATCGCCAGGCCATGCGGCGCTGGCGGAAACCATAATATAGCCCTGGTATATACTGGGGCACCCCTGGTTTGAATTTCGGATAACGGCGATTTTCAATCTTTTCACTGCATACATTTTCCATTTAAGGAGTTGTACACATGAGTATCAAGATCGGTATCAACGGCTTTGGCCGTATCGGCAGAAACATCTTCAGGGCGCTGAGCTGCGATCCGGCCTTTGCCGACATCGAAGTAGTGGGCATCAACGATCTGACCGATGTCAAAACCATTGCCCAGCTTTTGAAGTATGATTCCATCATGGGTCGTTCCAGCCAGGATATCAAGCCTGGCGAGAATGCCCTGGTGGTGGATGGGCGGGAAATTCCCCTGACCAGCCACCGCAATCCTGCGGAGATTCCCTGGTCAAACTTGGGGGCCGAGTATGTGCTCGAATGCACTGGCCTTTTTACCAACTTTGAAAAGGCCAAGGCCCACATTGACGCCGGTGCGGCCAAGGTCATTATTTCTGCCCCGGCCAAGGGCGAGGTGAAGACCATTGTCATGGGGGTCAATGAGGATGAGTATAACCCCACCGAACACCACGTGGTTTCCAATGCCTCCTGTACCACTAACTGCCTGGCGCCGGTTGCCCAGGTCATTTTGAATAACTTCGGCATCAAACGCGGCCTGATGACCACCATTCACTCCTACACTGGTGATCAGCGCCTGATCGATGCTCCCCATTCGGATCTGCGCCGGGCCCGCGCCGCAGCCCTGTCCATGATCCCCACCAAAACCGGGGCTGCTGCTGCGGTTTCCCTGGTTATTCCGGATTTGAAAAATAAATTCGATGGTCTAGCCGTGCGGGTACCCACCCCGAACGTGTCCTTGGTGGATGTGGTTATCGAGGTCGAGAAGGAAACCAGTGTGGATGAGGTGAATAAAACCCTGGCCGCAGCCGGCAACCGCTATCTGGGCTATACGGACGAACCGCTGGTGTCCATAGATTTCCAGGGGGATGCTCACTCTTCAGTTGTTGACGGCTCCTGTACCCGGGTTTTGGGTACTTCGGTGAAGGTGATGAGCTGGTATGACAACGAGTGGGGTTATTCGAACCGTATGCTGGATCTGGTATTGCATATGGAGGCAAACAAGGCCTTGTAAAACCGGCTGACTCTATCGGCTGTACTCGGCTCTTTCTGCCATAAAAAAACGGCTTCTTTATCCCGGATTAACAGGGAATAAAGAAGCCGTTTTGTGTTGCTGCATTCCGAACCGGCGCAAAAGGTTGCCGGGCTTTTAGAAGCCTTGCCTCTACCTTGACTCAGTCGGAATGGAGATTTTCTTGCATGCCTGGTTGCGTATCAGTCAACCTTGCCGCTGCCTTTGCAGGTGGGGCATTTTTGATCTGGAGTGCAGATCCGGCCACCCTCGCTTTCCTTGTTGGCTGCGCCGTCCCATTCAGGGCTGGTCTCACAAACGCCGTCGATTACTCCCTTTCCCATGCAGGTCGGACAGGTGTTGCCTTGATTCTGTGCCATTGGATCCTCCTGTTGCAGTGTTTGAGCTGGATGAAAGACTATAATCTCATCATCATAAAAGGTAGATTTGAAAAAAGCAACGTATTCAGTGGAGCTATGTGCTGTCCGGTCAAGACTTGTTCCAGCGCCGGTGTGCATATTCCAGGCAAAGAAAGGTAGGCCGGAAACGCTTTTTTATTCCAGATAAACGTGGTCCAGATAGATGGCCAGGGCCTCTTTCTGCTCCACCACAAAAAGCCCAAAGCCTTTAATCCTGGCCATGTTCATGGCTCTACCCTTGGGCGCTGCTGCTGCCTGTTGCAAGGAGACGCTCAGGTCATTCCAGCCGGGTTTAAGTGAAAATTGAGTGTTGAAACGGTCTTCATAGGGGCCATGCCGCTGTCGGTGGACGGTGTCGTCCAGGCGGCAGTTGAGGAGCAACCGGGTTGCAAGCGGATTATACACACTAAAATGTAGCTTGCGGTATCCTCGCCAATCCCTGGGAAAATGGAACAGGGCGATGCCTGAGTACTTGGCGGTTGAAAGCTGCACTCTGGCCGAACTGTTGCCATGGCGAACTATCTGGTGCTCAAGGCGTAACTGCTTCCAGTAATACCATCGGCTCAGCTCATAGGGTGACTCAAAGTCGGCCAGCAGTGGAAACTGCCGCCTAGCCTGCTGCTCATCCCAGACCGCAGTGAGAAAAGGCAGCAGCGCGACAACCAGGAGGGCAAGGGCAAGGCCGCGCAGAAGGACTAGTGCATGGCGGTGGATTTTGGTCTGGTATTGTGGCCAACCCTGAAAGGCAAGGGCGATGATGACCCCCAACTGATTGCGGAGCATGTCTGCAATGCTGGGGGAGCGTCCGTTGGCCGCAAACTGCAAGCATTCAACGACGAAACCGGCCAGGAAAGGCAAAAAGAAGAGGATGGCGAGGCTTTGGGCCGATGCTCTTTTTCTTGGCTGCAAGGGAAGCAGACGCTGCAGCCACAGGGTGAAGATGGCAAAAAAAAGGACGTGCCCCAGATCCCAGAGATGGACGACGGAGCGGGTCGAATAAAAACCAGGCCCGCCGACAAAAAAGAAGGGCAGACCAATGAGGAGAAGAAGCGGCCAGGAGGAATAAACAGATCGAATAATGGTACGCAACAGCTTGCTCCAGAGATCCAGCCTCCCGCCGGGCGTGGTTTTGCCTGAGGTTTTTGTTACAAATCGGCAGATAATCAACTTCAGGCAGCATACCCCATCTCACTGGCTCTTGCTACACAGCGATGGTGCAATATGGCATTGGAATCACGGAGCAGAATAGCCAAGTGCGCCGGCCAAAGGTTCAAATGCGCTGCAGGCATAACCAACTGAACCAGCCGTAGGCGAAAAGCCACAGGATGAGCAGCAGAAGAGACAGGTTTCTTTGCCTGCCGTGCCGGGGCAGAGCGCAGAGGAGCACAACCGGCATGAGAGGGATGAGCACACCAGCAACAAAGGTCGGCAGAGTGCGGAGCAGTTCCTGTAAGCCAAGAAAAAACCAGGGCCCGGCAATGAAGAGCAGGCCAAAGCGGCCGGCCTCGATGGGGGCGTGCAAAATTGCAGCCAGGGCGAGCGTGATCAGGATGAGCAGCAGGTGGTTGTGCATGGCTGCCCGGTATTTGCGCAGGTGTGGCCATACGGTGATGCCGCCGAGTACTACCAGACCAATGACATGGTGCACATACACCTTGCGCACCCCGCTTGCACCCAGATCAAAGAGCAGGGCATTGAGGGCATCGCCAATGAGCGGAATGGAGAGGCAGATGCGTTCGGCGATCATGCCCGCAGCTTCGCCGGTGGCGTCTCCGCGCAGGACATAGCCAGTGAATAGGAGCAAAATGGCGGCGGGCAGGCTGAGGCACAGCCGAACCCAGGCGCTGCGCTTCATGTCCGCGCTTTTTTTCCACAGAACCGTGCTCAGATGAAGCAGTGACAGGAGTAGAAAAAGCTGGCTTGAGTAGTAGTGCAAGGAGCGCCAGAATGCGCCGTAGGGCACAATCAGCTCGATGGTGGTGAGCGAATAGAAAGCCTCCTTGAAATCGTAGTGCAGGGCAAGGACTATACCCGAGACAATGGACAGATAGAGGCTGATCAGGGCGGTGCCGCCCCAGCGGTGATCCCGCAGGAGCGCAACCAGGCGCTGACTGTAGGCGCACATTACCTCAAACACCTTACATCTCCACGATATACGCGCTGATGGCCCCGTCTGCTCCCCGCTTAAGTTGGACCGGGAATCTGGGTAGGTCCTTTTCAGCCGGGCCGGACAGGCGCTTGCCTTCCCTGCTGAACCGGCTTTGGTGACAGGGGCACTCGATCAGTTCCTGGTCTTCCAGGTAGTTGATGCGGCAACCCAGGTGGGTGCAGGTGCGGGAAACGGCCCAGGAATCGCTGCCCTGAACAAAAAGGAAGAAATCCTGGCCACTGTGCACACCGCTGAGCGGCAGGGGGGCAGGCACCTCCATCAGCAGTGGCTTACGCGGCATCTGGAAGGAGGCAAAACGGATCAGTGGGTAGAGAAAGATGGCTGAACCAAGGGCCAGGGCCCACTTCGCCCAGGTGCGGAGCAGGTTGCGCCGTCCGGTATCTGCGCGGGGAACGGCACCTTGACCGGGCGACTCTTGGGGCTTCTCCACCTCGGTCATTAACTGAACTTACGCTTCAAAGCGGCTTCGACGTGTTCAGGCACCAGGCCGGAGACATTGCCTTGAAAGCGAGCCGCGTTTTTGATGCCGCTTGAGCTGATGTAGATCCACTCGAAACCGGTCATGAGAAAGACCGTCTCCACGGAAGGGGCAAGCCTGCGGTTCATCAGCGCCAGTTGAAATTCATAGTCAAAGTCGGAAATGGCGCGCAGGCCCCTAATGACGGCGGTGATGTTGTGCTGCACCGCGTAATCGACGATCAGGCCGCTGGTGTAGTCCACCGCTACCCGACCGTTGAAATCCTTGAAGCATTCCTGGATCAGCTCACAACGTTCCTCCAGGTTGAAGAGCGGATTCTTGCTCACATTGACCGCCACGATAATGGTGATCTTGTCAAAGAGGCAGAGCCCGCGGCGGATAATATCCAGATGACCGTTGGTTATGGGGTCAAAGGTGCCGGGGTAGAGGGCGTTGTGGGTGTTTTCCGGTTTTAGCTCAGGGCGAGGGAGTTTGAATTCGTCCATGGCAGTTCATGTTCCGCTTGGCTGGCCGTTCAGGGCAAAAAACCACAGCCTGCTTTCTCCGTACTGCCTCGTGTCCACGCAGTGCAAGGTGCCGACGCGGCCGGGCAGGACGGCGCTGTGGTGCTCTTCGGTGACAACGAGAGCGCCCGGTGCGAGGATGTGCGCCTCTTCTACCACTTTCAACAACGGTTGTGCCAGATGTTTTTGGTAGGGCGGGTCCAGGTAAACGAGATCAAAGCGGTGCGGACTAGGAATTTTTCCACCAAGAAAGGTGAGCCGGCTTGAGGCGCTCAGGCGCAGGCGGACAAAACCGGCCTGAGCCTGGGGCATGCAGTTCTTGATGTTGGCAGCTATCAGTTGGCCGGCTTCAACAGATTCGTCGACAAAGAGCACCGCCGCCGCACCCCGGCTCAGGGCCTCGATGCCCCATGCGCCCGTGCCGGCAAAAAGATCGAGCGCCACAGCTCCCTCTACCTTGTCACCCAGGATGTTGAACAGGGCCTCGCGCACCCGGTCACAGGTGGGTCGCAGAAAATGCCGGCTGCTTTTGGGGCCAAGCAAACGCCGTCCCCGAGCCTGGCCGCCGGTGATCCGCACGCCTGCGCTCAGTTGGAATCGTTCTGGCCGGGCCGGCCGGTTTTGCGGAATTTCCAGGATATTTTTTTCTTTCCCCGGATCAGCTTGTAGAGATCCATGGCCGGGCCGGAAAGAATGTAGAGGAGGGCAACCACGCCCAGGGTGATGTGCGGCTCGCTGGCAAGCAGCACCAGCAAAAGAATCATGACCGCGAAGGCGTGAAAACGTTTTTCCTTGGGGATATCGAAGTGTTTGAAACTGAGGTAGCGGTGGGTGGAAACCATCAGATAGGAAAGCAGGTAGACCAGAAGCAAGAGCGAGATATGGCGCACCGGATCGGTCTTGTTGAGCACCACTGTGCTGAAGAGCACGGCCGTGGCGATCATGCAGGCTGCAGCCGGACAGGGTAGGCCGGTAAAGTTGCCGTCCGATTCTTCGCTTGTGGTCTGTACGTTGAAACGGGCCAAACGCAGGGCCGTGGTGGCCACATAGAGAAAACCAGCCAGCCAGCCATAGCGGCCGTACGGGGTCAGGGCCCAGAGATAGGCCAAGAGCCCCGGCGCAACGCCAAAGGAGACGATGTCGCAGAGCGAGTCCAGCTCCATGCCGAAGGAGGAGGTGGAGCCGGTCATGCGGGCCACCCGGCCATCCAGGGCGTCGAAGAGTGCTGCCACCAAGATAGCGATGGCCGCCGCCTGGAAATGCCCGTTAATGGCGGCAACCATTGAATAGAAACCGCTGAACAGACTGCTGATGGTCAGCATGCAGGGCACAAGATATAAACGGGTAGTCGGCTGGCCAGGGGTTTCCATCAAGGTTGTTTTAGGTGAAAGGAATGAAAGTACATGATTTATTGCGCGGTTTCCTGCAGGTAACCCAGTAGGCTTTCGCCGGATCTGACCTTGTCGCCGACCCGTGTCGTGATCTTGGTCTGTAGGGGCAGGTAGATATCCACCCTGGAGCCAAAGCGGATCAGGCCGTAGCGCTCGCCTGCCTTGAGCTGGTCGCCGATTTCCGCCCTGCAGACAATGCGGCGGGCGATCAGCCCGGCAACCTGAACCACAGCATAGCGCCGGCCGTCAGGCTTGGCGATGGTCAATGCGCAGTATTCGTTGTGCAGTTCCGCCTTTTCCTTGTCTGCCGCATAGAAGCGGCCGGGTTGCATGCGCACCTGCTGTACGCTGCCGCTCAAGGGGATGCGGTTCACATGCACGTTGAACACGTTCATGAAGATGGAGATTTTTTGCACCCGTTCGCCCAAAAAGCGCGTATCGTCAACTTCCTGCACCACGATAACCTTGCCGTCGGCAGGCGCGACAACGGCACCCGGTTCAGTGGGCAAGACCCGTACCGGATCGCGGAAGAAGTAGAGGATAAAACCTGTCAGGGCCAAAAAGAACAGGGCAGGGTAGATAAGCCCCACAAGGGCAAAAACAAGGGAGCACAGGGCACTGAAAATAAGAAAAGGTGCGCCCTCAAGCGCCACAGGAACCTGAATTTGCTGCATGTCGCCTACCGGTTAAGTGAATACAAACTGGGAATTATTTTTTTGCCGCCCTTTTCATGGCAATCTTGCCGGTGCGCACAATCTCCTTGATGCCGATCGGGCGGAGAATATCAATCACGGCATTGATCTTGGATTCCGAGCCGGTAATCTCCAGGGCATAGGAATTGGGGCTCACATCCACCACCTTGCCGCGGAAAATATCGATGATGCGCAGCACCTCGGCCCGGGTGTGGCCGTCTGCCTTCACCCGAATCAGCGCCATCTCCCGCTCCACATACTCGCCGTGGCTGATGTCGCTCAAGGTGACCACGTCGATGAGCTTGTGTAATTGCTTGGTGACCTGCTCAATAATGGCGGCCTCACCCTTGGTGACCAGGGTTAGGCAGGAGAAGTCCGGATCCAGGGTTTCGGCCACGCAGAGGCTTTCGATGTTGAAGTTGCGGCCGCTGAAGAGACCGGTCACCCGGGAAAGTGCGCCGGGCTTGTTGCGCATGAGGATGGAGATGGTGTGCTTGTTCATGGCTGTCCTTTGTATGTCCTGACGGCAGGGCTGTTTAAATATGTTTTAGGTCTTTCGAATATTGTCCGATGCCGACACAGAGAGGCTTTGAGATGGAACTGGAATTAAACCAACAGCATCTCGGTGGTGGCCTTGCCTGCCGGCACCATGGGGAATACGCCCTCTTCCCTGCTGATGACGAAATCCATGATGACCACGTTGTCCGTGGCTAGGGCTTCCTTAATCACCGGCACCACCTCGGCCTTGGTCTTCGCCCGCAATCCGACCGCCTTGTAGGCAGAGGCCAGGGTGACAAAATCCGGAGCAAATTCCATGGTAGTGGCGGCATAGTGGCGTTTGTAAAACAGTTCCTGCCACTGCCGCACCATGCCCAAAAAGCTGTTGTTGAGGATGGCCACCTTCACCGGCGCGCCGCATTCCTTGGCCGTGGCCAGTTCCTGAATGTTCATTTGAATGGAGCCGTCTCCGGCCACGTCGATAACGGTTTTGTCCGGAAAGGCCAGTTGCGCGCCAATGGCCGCAGGCAGGCCGTAACCCATGGTGCCCAGACCGCCGGAGGTGAGCAGACGCCGGGGATGATTAAAGCGGTAAAATTGAGCCGCCCACATCTGGTTCTGGCCCACCTCGGTGGTGATGATGGCCTCGCCGCCGGTCAGCTCCTGCAATTTTTCAATAACATACTGTGGCTTGATGATCTCGTCGTCATCCACATAGCTCAGAGGATGCGCCTTTTCCCAGGTACGCAGCTGCTCAAGCCAGGGGGCCAGCTGTTCGCGCATGGCGCCTTCATTCAAGTCGGATGAGTTGTCGAGCCACTGATTCATGGCCGCCAAGGCCAGTTTACAATCTGCCACTATGGGGATGTCCACGCTCACGTTCTTACTGATGGACGAGGGATCGATATCGATATGGATGATCTTGGCTTCCGGGGCAAAGGCGTCCAGCCGCCCGGTCACGCGGTCATCAAAACGGGAACCAACGGCAATGAGCAAATCACTCTTCGCCACCGCCATATTGGCCGTGTAGGTGCCGTGCATGCCCAGCATGCCCAAAGAAAGCGGGTCAGTACCCGGGAAACCGCCCAAACCCATGAGGGTCATGGTGACGGGCAGGCTCAAACGGCGGGCCAGGGTGGTCAGTTCTTTGTGGCTATCGGAGAGAATGACGCCGCCGCCCACATAGAGCACCGGTCGCTTGGCTTTTAAAATGGCGCGGCAGGCTTTTTCTACCTGACGTGGGTGCGGAGTGGTGTTGGGCTGGTAGGTCGGCATCTTCACCTGGGTTTTTGCAGGATAGTCGATGGCCGAAGCGATAATGTCCTTGGGCAGATCCACCAAAACCGGGCCGGGCCTGCCGCTTGCAGCCAAGTAAAAGGCCTCCCGCAGGGTGGGCACCAGATCCTTGGGATCGTTGACCAGGTAGTTGTGCTTGGTGCAGGGCCGGGTAATACCGACAATATCCACCTCTTGGAAGGCGTCGTTGCCGATCAGTGCTCTCGGCACCTGACCGGTCAGCACCACCACTGGAATAGAGTCGCAGTAGGCGGTGGCAATGGCGGTAACCCCGTTGGTCGCGCCGGGGCCGGAAGTTAAAAGGGCCACGCCCACCTTACCGCTCGCGCGGGCATAGCCATCGGCGGCATGCACCGCACCCTGTTCGTGCCGCACCAGGATGTGGCGGATCGGGCTTTTCAGCAACTCGTCGTACAGTTCAATGACTGCGCCGCCGGGATAGCCGAAAATGAGATCAACGCCTTCTTCCTGCAGACATTGGATAATGGCCTCTGCTCCTGTGATTTTGCTCATGACATGACCTGGTGTTCGGGAATGCGGGGATCTGCGCCAAAAAAAAGAGTTGCCATTCTGCCGACAACTCCGACCGCCTGGGTAAAAGATCGTATAAAAAAGATAGAAATATACATATATATGCCCACGAATGCAGCGTGTCAAGAATAAGTATTGCTGCGGCTTTGCCGCCTGCGCACCTCTAGAAACATTCGCAAAAACCGGAGCAAATGGTGCAGCAAAAGCCCGGCACTTGGCTTGACCCGGCACGGGTGTTGTCTTTTTCCTCCTTGCCCTTCCCTGCTGGAAGCAGGTAGTCTTTGTTGTATCGGAACAAAAACATGCCCGGTTGCGGCCCGTTTCGGGCTTTTGCCCAGCCGCCCCATTGCCTCTTTATTGCTCCCTGTCAGCCCATGGCCAGTACTGTTTTGATCATTGACGATGAAGCCGCCATCCGTGAATCCCTGGCGGGTATTCTTGAGGACGAGGGCTTTGCCCCTTTAACTGCCGCCGGCGCGGAGGAGGGCCTGCAAGTCCTTGAAGAAAAGGATGTCGGCCTGATTCTTCTGGATATCTGGATGCCCGGCATGGACGGGCTTGAGGCCCTGAAGCAGATCCGCCGCCGCTATGAACTGCCGGTAATTATGATTTCCGGCCACGGCACCATCGAAACCGCGGTGGAGGCCACCCGCAACGGGGCCTACGATTTCATCGAAAAGCCGCTTTCCTACGACAAGGTCATCCATGCCATCAACAAGGGCCTCCAGTTTGACCGCCTCACCAGGGAAAACCGGATTCTGCGGGAAAAGGGCCAGGGCATCAACCGCATCACCGGCGAGAGCCCCAGCATTGCCAACCTGCGCGAGCAAATCCACCGGGTTGCGCCCACCGACGCCTCGGTACTCATTTTAGGCGAGCACGGCACCGGCAAGGAACTAGTGGCCCAAACCATCCACCGCCTCTCGAACAGGGGCAATCACCCCATGGTGGAGGTCAACTGCGCGGCCATCCCCGAAGAACTGATCGAATCCGAACTCTTCGGCCATGTGAAGGGGGCCTTTACCGGCGCGGTCGAGGCCAAGAAGGGCAAGTTCGACCAGGCCAACGGCTCCTCGCTGCTTCTGGATGAAATCGGCGATATGAGCCTGAAAAGCCAGGCCAAGGTGCTGCGTATCCTGCAGGAGCACCGTTTCGAGCGGGTGGGCGGAGCCAAGACCATCGAGGTGGATGTGCGCATTTTGGCAGCCACCAATAAACGTCTGGAAGAGGAGATCGAGAAAGGGGCTTTCCGTGCGGATTTATACTACCGCCTCAACGTGGTGCCCATCGAGGTGCCCAGCCTGGCCGAGCGGCGCGAGGATATTCCGCTTTTAGTGGCTGATTTTGCGGAACAGTTTCGCCACAAGGGCGTACCCCACAAGGAGTTTACCTTGGGGGCCTTTGAACTGATGCAGCAGCACCACTGGCCCGGCAATGTGCGCGAACTGCGCAATCTGGTGGAGCGGCTCATGATTATGAGCGCGGGCGAGGAAGTGTGTGAAGAAGATGTGGCCCTGTTCCTCGGCCGACAGCCGGTGCGAACTCTACCTTCGGTTGCCGATGCGGCCCGTTTGCAAGACTATGTCTGCTTTCCCTTCAAGGAGGCGCGCCGGCATTTTGAAAGCGACTACCTTATGGCCAAACTGCGGGAAAACGAGGGTAATGTCACCAAAACCGCCGAGCAGATCGGCATGGAACGCAGCCACCTGCATCGCAAGTTGAAGATGCTCGGGATCAGTGTGAAGTAGGGGATGGGTTCGGGCGCGCCTTCGATGGCCGATGTTATTGATTGTTCCCACGCTGGAGCGTGGGAACATAGCCCTTTAACGCTCCAGCGTTCCGACAGAAAGTACACCCACCTATGGATGCGCAGCCACAGTTAGTGCGCGTGGCAAGTACTGGAAACAGCTCTGATCCTATTCGACGGCTCGGGCAAGCGTGGTTCTGTGGATATTCCTACACATTGGCGTGATGCTGGTACCGGGAAGTATTGTGGATCGCCTGCGTGATCGATGGAGCACTTTGCGACCAAGGTCAGGGCAGTGCTAAGCGGAACAGTGGCCGCAGATGCGTTCCCACGCTGGAGCGTGGGAACGATGAGGAAACGCCCGAATCAGAAGCGCCTCGACCCTGTTGATCATATTTACATGTACCTTGTATGCAGAGAAATACGTCGCCCAATCACATGATTGGAGATGTGGCCACTCAATTTTTCTCGGTGATTCGTAAGCGGAACTGAACCCGGTTCCGGTATAACGATAAGAAACCGTATGTATTTTTTGCGTTTGGCGATCCCGGTTGAATGCGCTCTTCATTTCGTCCCAGAGACTCTGGTCTTTCGCTTTCCTAACGCATAGGGAGCACCACGCGAATCATAAAAACGTAGACGCCATTGGTGGTTCTCAGAATTTCCTTTAATTTTTCTTGCCGTTTGTTCCCTGACACCGCAGAATCGAAGAGTTCCCAAACAACGCCCTGTTTTGACTCACTGGCCTCGATCCCGTAGTACTCGACGATTGGACGAATGGAAGACGAATAAGCTTCCCGCATATCCGCTTTTTTTCGCCTTGTCGATCAAATTCCACACTTGCTTCACTGTTAGTGCTACATTTGAACCGTGCCATTTTTTGATCGTTTCATAAGAAACGCCTAGATGGTCTGCCAGGAGGCGGTTGTTTGGCTCGCCATAGCGCCACCGAAGCTCATTCATTAGATCTCGAGAATTCATCTCATACCTCGATTATTACCTAATCCGTGATATTTTTTGCCGGTTGGATACGAATCAGTGCTTTGCTCACTATTTTCGAAAAACCATGTGGTTGATTAGCTACCAACCACATGGTCTTTCGACGGGCTCTTACTACAAGAGCGCTTCCTTACGTATGAACCAGCAAACGTTGAAAATATGTGGTCAGTGCCAAAGTGAAGAGGTATCTTGCGTAATTATCCGTTAACCAAACGAGGTTTGAGGCCTCTCCTTTCTTTTCTCTTTATCTATCGAGGTTGTCATGGTTTTTCCTGAATACCGGCCGCGCAGGATGCGGCAAAACACCGCCTTCCGCGCCATGATCCGTGAAACCAGGCTGGATGCAGCTCAGCTTGTTTTGCCGGTTTTTGTCATGCCCGGCAAGGGCAAGCGTGAGGCCGTCCCTTCCATGCCAGGTGTGCTGCGTTTTTCCGTGGATGAACTGGTGAAAGAGGCCAAGGAATGCCTCGTCCTGGGCGTTCGTTCCATGATCCTCTTTGGTCTGCCCGAGAAAAAGGACGGCCTTGGTTCGGGCGCATATGCAAAAAACGGCATCGTGCAGCGGGCCATCCGCGAATTGAAGGACAAGGTGCCGGGCGTGATGGTTATTACCGATGTCTGCCTGTGCGAATACACGGATCATGGCCATTGCGGCTGCCTGGATGGCGACGAGGTGGAAAATGACGCCACCCTGGAACTCTTGGCCAAGACCGCGCTTTCCCATGCCGAGGCCGGGGCCGACATGGTGGCCCCAAGCGACATGATGGATGGCCGGGTGAGCGAAATCCGCTCCACCCTGGACGAAGCCGGTCTGTACAAGGTGCCGATCATGTCCTATGCGGTAAAATATGCCTCCGCCTTTTACGGTCCCTTCCGCGATGCGGCCGAGTGCGCGCCTCAATTCGGCGACCGCCGGGCCTATCAGATGGATCCGGCCAACAGCCGCGAAGCCCTGCGCGAGGCCACCCTTGATGTGGAAGAGGGCGCGGATATCCTCATGGTGAAGCCCGCGCTTTCCTGCCTGGACATCATCAGCCGCTTGCACGACGAGTTTGATTTGCCGGTGGCCGCCTACCAGGTGAGCGGCGAATACGCCATGATCAAGGCCGCAGGGGAACGCGGCTGGATCGAGGAGGAAAAGGTGATGGAGGAATCGCTTATTTCCATCCGCCGGGCCGGCGCGGATATCATCCTCACCTATTTTGCCAAAGATATGGCCCGCCTGCTGCAACAGAAAAGGGATTGACGGTGTCGATGATGTCGGTTGAGTCGGCTGTGTCGACTGTCGCGATAAACGAGCATGAACGCTTTATGGGCGCGGCTCTGGCTGAAGCGGGCACAGCCCTAAAAGCGGGTGAATTCCCGGTAGGGGTGGTGCTGGTGGCGGACGGCGAAATACTCGTCCGTGCCGGCCGCCGCAACAGCCGGGCCCAGAGCCGCAACGAGATCGACCATGCCGAGATCAACGCCCTGCGCATTTTGCTGCGCGAGCATGCGCAGGTGGAGCCCAGCCGGGTGAGCGTGTATTCCACCATGGAGCCGTGCCTGATGTGCTACAGCACCTTGCTCCTTTCCGGCATCCGCCGCTTTGTCTGGGCCTATGAGGATGTGATGGGCGGGGGCACCAATCTGGCCCTGCAGCAGCTCACCCCGCTCTACCAGGCCATGCAGGTGGAACTGGTGGCCGGCGTGCTCAGGCAGGAAAGTTTGGCCCTTTTTCAGCAGTTTTTTAGGGAACACGACTACTGGCAGGATAGCCTGCTTTCCCGCTATACCCTGAGTCAGCAGTTAGACCAGCCGTCGGATAAGCAGGTGGACTACCAGCCAAGCGGAGAATCAGCATGATGCAGGATGTGCAGGCCCGCACCGTGGGTTTTCGCCCCGGCGAGCGCAATGTCTTTTTTCATATCCTCACCGCCTGCAACCTGCGCTGCAGGCACTGCTACATCAATACCGCCGAGCACGGCACCTGCACCCTGCCGCTTGAAACCGTGACCAAGTGGCTGGCCCTTTTTGCCCGGCCAGGCAAGGAGAGTAACCTGATCCTCCTGGGCGGCGAACCGACTCTGCATCCGGACCTGCCTGCCATCATCCGGGCAGCCAAGGCCATGCGCTATGCGGTGACCGTGGATTCGAACGGCTATCTTTTCCATGATCTGCTGGATAAAATCACCCCACAGGAACTGGACTATCTCAGCTTCAGCCTGGATGGGCCGGATGCGGCAGTGAATGACCCCATTCGTGGCCAGGGCAGTTTTGAGGTCTGCACGGGCAACATCCGCCGGGCCGTGGCGGCCGGTTTCAATACCAGCCTGATCTACACGGTTTCGGCTTTGAACATCAACCACCTTGCGCGCATGCCTACCCTGGTTGAGGACCTTGGGGTGAAGCGCTTTTTTATCCAGGTGATCGGCCTGCGCGGCAAACCTGCCCATGAAGCTGCGGCCCCCGGCCGGAACTGGCAGGTCAACCCTGAGGAGTGGTTTGCAACCGTGCCGCAGGTGGCGGCGGATGCGGCCAAAAGGGGCATTCACGTTATCTATCCCAAGGTGTACCTCAAAGCCGCAGACCGCTTTGAGTGCGCGGGCATGGTGGCGGAGAATTATTTTATCTTCCCCAATGGTCGGGTGTATCAGTGCCCGCTCTGCGAAGACTACCCCATCCACAGCTACAGCATCGAAAACGATCTATTCGTGCACCGCCAGGGGCTCAATGAAGACCGCTTCTTTCCCCTGAACATCCCTGAAGGCTGCGTCATGAACCGCCTCTTGCAGCCGGACAATATCAGCTACCGCGAAGACGGTTCCCCCCTGCACCGCATTTCCTGCTGTCTCTTAAAAGAAGAAGTGCTGCCCGCTCAATAATGATAGTGGTTCCATCGCCAAGGCCTTTCTGATGCGGCTTTGCTATGGAACCAGGGCAAGGGTTGGGCGTTGATCTCCTCTTCCTGTTCTTCTATTGCTTTATTTCAGCCTGCATCGGCGTTTTGCGCAGGGCCAGGGCCACGTTTGCGCCGAAAATCAGGAGCGCGCCCAGCCGGCCGGCCCAGTCGAGCGGAGGATCCGCCACCAGGAGCGGCCCGAGCAGGGCGGCAATGAGGATGCGGGAAGAGGAAATTACCGAGCCCTCCACCGCCGTCACATAGAGAAAACCGTAGGTGAGCAGGTATTGCCCGACCACACCCGCCAAAGAGCAGATCACCAGGAAAAAGAGTTCAGTCGCATTGGGCACAAAAAGGGAGCGGGCCATGAGCGGCAGCATCATGACGATGCCGAAGGCAAAGACGTAGAAGAGGATGGTGCTGGAGTCGTGCTGCCGGCGGCACATGGTGAGGTAGATCATGGAGAAGGCGGCGAAAATGCCGGAGAGCAGGCCCCAGATTTCGTTATGGCCCGACAGGGCCGGGCCCGGTTTGAGGATCAGCCATATGCCGAAGGTGGAGATAACCACGATGACGATGGCCGGGATGTCCCGCTGGCTGCGCAGGGTGAACCAGGAGAGCATGGCCACAAAGACCGGGTAGGTCATGTTGAGGATATTGGCGCTGGCCACGGTGGAGACCTCGACCGCCTTGTAAAAGCAGAGTACTGCCACCGCATTGGTGAAGGCGCGGCCGAGGAGGGCGTGCAGGTTGTGGCAGCGTGGTGCGCGCTTTTCCATGAGGAAGGTGGCGCTGACCACAACAAAGCCGAAGAGAAAGCGGGCCAGCACGTAGTAGGTGGAATCAACCCGCACGTAGGGCCTGCCCCAACTGATGATGACGGTGGCCAGGTAAAAACAGACGGCAGAGCCAAAAAGGGCGAGCCAACCCAGGAGGCGCTCCTTTTTCATGCTGTTTTTTCTTTACCGAAAAAACGGCAGGCCAGGGTACCTGCTTCATACAGGCCGATGAGCGGCATGGTCAGGAGCACGGTTGCGGTCAGTTCGCCCGCACTGAGGAGAAAGGCGAGCACTGTGATGGCCGCGTAGTAGTAGAAACGTTTGTCGCGGAAATAGCTGCGGCTGCTCAGGCCGCTGTGCACGGCCATGACCATGAGGAAGGGAATCTGGAAGGCCAGAGCAAAGGCCAGCACCATGCGGGCAATAAAGGTGAGGTATGCGCCCAGTTTGAGCATGGGAACAAGGTTCGGGCCCGCATAACTCATAAAGTAGAGAAGCAGGCGCGGCAGGACCACAAAAAAGGCGAAGAGGCCGCCGCCGATAAAGAGCAGGGTGGCCCAGAGCAGCACCTGTCTAGCCAGGCGTTTTTCCTTGGCCAGAAGGGCCGGGGCGACAAAGCTCCACACCTGGTAGAGCAAGTAGGGAAAGCTGAGCATCAGCCCGGCGATAAGCGAGAGTTTGATATAGCTGAGAAAAGCCTCGGGCAGACTGGTGTAGACTAGCTTTCCGGCCTGTGGGTAGGCAGTGTGCAGGGGCTGCATGCACCAGGCGGCCAGGGTGTCCTTGAAGATGTAGGCAAAGGCGCTGCACAGAAATACAGCAATGACCGCACGCACCAGCCGGGTGCGCAGTTCGGAATAATGCGGGCGGAAGGCCGCCAGCAGGGAACTCATGGATCCTGTTCCAACTTGGCGGATGTCTTGGGCGTCGCGGATGTTTCAGACGGCGCAGAGACGGGTTGCTCCGTGTGGGGCAGGTCGATCACTTCCGGCGCTGCTGCCTCTGTTGCGGCTGAGGGTGCGGTTAAAGGTACGGCTTGAGGTTCGGATTGATTATCCTGCTCGGGCAAGGGGATGGGCGGTCCGCTGCGGCGCGCAATCTCCAGGCGGTCTGCCTCGGCTTCCGGTTCCGGGTCTGGGGGCGGCAACTGTCGGGCCGGCAGATCATCAAACATCACCTTTTTGCGCAGATCTTCCGCCGTCTTGCGCAGGTCGTCGCGTACCGAGTTAATGGCTTCCTCTTCCTCGCTAAAGTTGCCCCGCACCTCGTTCAAGGTGCGTTTCAGCTCAAAAAGACCTTTGGCAAGCGAGCGGGCCAGGTCGGGCAGTTTGTCCGGGCCGATCACGATCAGGGCGACGGCAAAAATGACAATCATTTCCGGCAGGCCGATTCCAAACATGGGCAATTACCAGGTGCGGGTGCAGATTGGGGGGCAGATAGAAAAGCTGTAAACGGTCAAAACTCTACGGGATTTGCCTGTGGGTGTCAAGGCAGGTCCTGCCTCCTTGCGATGCCTGTCGGATGAGGCAAAACGGTCTTTATCTGAGCCAACGCCTGCCCGTCTATTTTTTTTTGCAGTTCCTGTAACTTGGCTCTGGCCCGCTGGTTGAACTCTGCAAGCACCTTGACCCTGGCATAGGGTTTGTTATTGCCCTCCACCAAGATCCAGGGCGCAGTGGCCGTGCTGGTGCGGTCGATCATCTCATTACCGGCCTCTATATAGGCATCCCACTTGTCGCGGTTGCGCCAATCTTCGTCGGTCAGTTTGTAGGGCTTGTCTTCCTGCCGGGCCAGGAAGCGTTTGTACTGCTCATCCTTGTCGATATAGATGAAAAACTTCAGGATCAGTGCGCCGAAATCCGCCAGCTCCTGCTCCATGGCCGTGATTTCACCGTAGGCCCGTTCCCATTCCGCCGGATCGGCAAAGCCTTCCACGCGCTCCACCAGCACGCGACCGTACCAGGAGCGGTCAAAGACGCTCATCACGCCCTGCTTGGGGAAGTTGTTGTAAAAGCGCCACAAATAATGGTGATCCTTGGCCGCGTCCGAAGGTGCTGATGTAGGGTTGACCGTGTAGCCACGAGGGTCCATGCTCTTGGTGAGCCGTTTGATGGCCCCGCCCTTGCCTGCCGCATCCATGCCTTCAAAGACCAGAATGGTCGGCACCTTGTTGGTGTAGAGCGCATAGGCCAGTTCTTGGGCCTCTTGCTGCAAGGCCTTGCTCTTCTTTGTGTAGGCCTCCTCGCCCAGAACCAGATTTGTCTTCAGATCTTGCAGGTAGGTTGTTTCACGCTGGTATTCACGGATAAAGGTCTTTGCGGTCTTCTGCTTGCTCAGGTGCCGATCTACCCCCTCCTGCAGCAGGCGGATCGAGGTGCCGAGAATATACTTGGAGGCCGCCTTGCGATCTTCTGCTGAAACCAGGTGCCAGGGCGCAAAGGCGAAGCCGGACTGATTCAGAATATCGGAAAAATGTTTCTGGTATTTTTTGTAGTGTTTGTTTTGGTCGGTATCATTTTTGGTGATGAGAAACTTGCGGTTGTCATCGCCGGTCAGCTCGCTGATACGTGTTTTTTGGGTCTTTTGGGTGATATTGAGGAAAAATTTGAGGATGACCGTGCCGTCATCGTAGAGCATCTTTTCCGCGTCACGGATGCGGCGGATGTTTTTTTTGATATCGCTCTTCGACAGGCTCAGATCATTCATCATGTCGTAGTAGCTGCTGCGGTCAAAGATGGCAAAATCCCCCTTGGCAGGTATGCGCGTCCAGAAACGCCAACTGAAGGAGCGTTTCTCCTCCTCTTCCCCATCGCGCTCAAACACGTGCACGCTAAAGGCCCTGGTGTCCAGTTCGCGAGCCAGTTCATTGATAACATAACCTTTGCCTGAAGATTCCCAGCCCTCGACAATGATCAGCGCCGGAATATTCAGGTGCATGCACTGCCGCTGCAGCATGGCAAGGTGTTCCGCCAGGTAGCTGCGTTTCATGGCGACATAGGGGTTGGCTTGCTCTATATGGGAAAAATCCGTGTTGATCAGCATGGTGTTCCTTTTCTTTGGAGATGCGCTTTGGAGGTGGTATTGGGATCATCCAGCAGAGGGATAGATCCACTATGTACCGCAATGGGGGCCAAATCGCATCGGCAAAGAGCAGGGCTGCCTTGCAGATTGATCAAGTTTGTCAGGTTAATGGCGTCACTCTTTTTTGCGCGCGGGCCGCATGCCGTCAACAAGGTGCATGATACTCAGCCAAGGATGCGTCCAGATGAGGCGCGGTCCAGCATAGCGCATCACCTCCCGAATGCGGCTGCGTTTTTCCGGCGAGTAACAGTGGATCGGGCATTTGCCGCAGGTGCTCTTGCCCTCCTGAAAAGGGCAATGCTTCAGCCGTGCCAGGGCATAGTCCAAGAGGGCCGTGCAGTCCGGGCAGGGGTTGGGGCCTGCATGATGATCACGGCAGTATCTGTTGATCATCAACTCGACGGTGCGTGCCTCTCGCCGCATGCGGGCGGATTGAAAACGGGGGCTTGGTGTAGGGGCTTGCATGATGAGGTTGTTTCCAGTTGTTTTAGCGGTATTTAATTATATATCGGAGTTTTTTTGTTTTATATTGTAATGCCGGAAAATTTCCATACAGCTTGCGCTACAATGCTTTGCACTACATCAGAGAAAATTATGAAGGGGATAAAAATAGCTTGAAGCCGAAGTAATTATTGAATAGCATGCGGCCAAAGAGGGCAGGTGTATCATGCATGCAGCACCAAAGGCTGCTGCATCCGCACCGGGCAGACAGGGATTTAGCCGGCCACGAGCAAGGGTTGCCTATGAAAAAGAAAAGTACTATGACCTATGTCGCCATTTTTACCGTGGTGGCCGCACTGTTGGTTTTTGTCAACTTGGTGCGTGAGTCGAAAATGCTCTCCTATCTGTCGCATGATGCGGAAGCCTGCATCACCTGCCACCCCATGAACACCCTGTATGCCACCTGGCAGCACAGCTCCCACGGCAGCCGCACGGTCTGCATCGACTGCCACCTGCCGCATGACTCTTTTGTGAACAAGATGTCGGCCAAGGCCCGCGACGGCCTGCGCCACTCCTGGGCCATGACCTTCAAAACATACGAGTACAATCTGCGCGTCACCAATGATGCCGCCAACCGTATTCAGGAAAACTGCATCCGCTGCCACGGCACCGTGGTTTCGCAGATGCTGGACAACAGCGCCTTATATACCAGGCTTGAAGATCGTACGGTTCAGATGGGCCGGCGTTGCTGGGAATGTCACCGTACGGTGCCGCATGGCCGTATGCGCAACCTGACCGCCACGCAAAATAATTTCCTTGAGCACGATATTAAGTAATCACAGGAGAACGGTATGAAGAAATCATTTGTTGTTACGACCCTTGCCGCGTTTGCCATCGTGCTGATGGTGCTGCTGACCGTTTCCATCCGGGAAAATAAGGCGGATCAGAACAGAATCAATGCAACCCCGGAGATGAAGACTTGGGAATCCCGCTCATCCGAGTATGCTAAGTACTATCCCCGCCAGTACGATTCCTACATGCAGACCCGTCAGGGTGACAAACTGGTGGATGCCATCAAGGATACGCCTGCCTTGGCCATCCTCTGGGCTGGATATGCCTTTTCCAAGGACTACAACGCGCCCCGTGGTCACTTCTACATGCTGGAAGACAACCACAATACCCTGCGTACCGGCGCGCCTGTGGATGATAAAACCGGACCCCAGCCGACCGCCTGCTGGACCTGTAAGTCTCCGGACGTTCCCAGGATCATTGCTCGTGATGGTGAGATGGAATATTACACCGGTGCCTGGGCCAAGTACGGCAATGAGATTGTCAATCCGGTTGGCTGCGCCGACTGTCATGATCCGAAAACCATGGAACTCACCGTGGCCCGCGAGCATCTCAAGCGCGCCCTGGATGCCGAAGGCACACTGAAATTCGCTAATGCGACCCACCAAGACATGCGTTCATTGGTCTGTGCCCAGTGCCATATCGAATACTACTTCAAGCCCACCGAATGGGATGACAAGGGCGTCAAAAAAGAGGCCAAGGTTGTAACCCTGCCCTGGGATAAAGGTTTTGCGCCCGAGCAGATCGAAGAGTACTACGATGAATACGGCTTTACCGATTTTACCCACAAGCTCAGCCGCGCCCCCATCCTCAAGGCACAGCATCCTGAATACGAAACCTTCCGTACCGGCATTCATTTCCGCAGGGGCCTGTCCTGCGCAGATTGCCATATGCCCTACGTGCGTGAAGGTGGCGTCAAGTACTCCAACCACCATGTGGGCAGCCCGCTGGACAGCATCGCCAACACCTGTCTGAATTGCCACCAGGATACCGAAGAAGGCTTCAAGCAGCTTGTGCAGCAGAAGCTTGACCGGAAAAATGAACTAGCAAAAGCTGCCACCGATGCACTGGCCAAAGCCCATCTAGAGGCTGCCAAAGCCTGGGAACTGGGCGCTACAGAAGCTGAAATGCAGTCTGCCCTGCAGGATATCCGTCACGGCCAGTGGCGCTGGGATTTTGCTGTTGCCAGCCATGGCGCTTTTTTCCACGCCCCTGAAGAAACCCTGCGCACCCTTTCCGGTGCGGTGAATTACGGACAGGAAGCGCGCGTTAAACTGCGGGCCATTCTGGCTAAATACGGCGCGGCTGACTATCAGGCTCCGGACTTCTCCACTAAGGAGAAGGCGCAGGCCCTCGCTGGTATTGATTTGGCCAAGGATGCTGCTGAGAAGACCAGATTCCTCGACGGTCTGCGCAACGAGTGGTTCAAACAGGCTGATGAAAAGGGAGTTTTTGATCCGGCCACCCGCAAGAATATGGTACGTAAGACCGCTTATTGATTCTCCGGCCGGATTCAGATTTTTTCAAACAAACGGGCTCCACGGCACAGGCTGCGGAGCCCGTTCTGTTTCCGGCAACATATTTTCAGACAACAGCACCCTTGCATTGCTCAGGGCTCCTGGGTTTTTGTGCGGCACCGGCAGCAGGGTAATGCGCAGGGCGAGGTGAAGTATCGTAAATTCAGCTCTTTCACTTTTCTGTAAAGTCTGCTAATATACTTAACTTTTGGATTGAGGCCCGCCATGTGCATGCGCGGGCTATTTTCGTGTTGGCAATGAGATGTTGATAATATGTAATCTCAGTTCCAGATCAAAGAAGCTGTCAAGGAGGCGAAGAAGATACGACGCAGGCGTACACTAGGTACTCCGAGGAGTATTTTCTGATGTCGACAAAGGCAGGACTTTTATCTGGCAGTGGAATAAAGGCAGCATCCGCATAAAAAGGGAGGCATCATGGCCAGTGTCGTAGTTGTTGGGGCGCAGTGGGGAGATGAAGGCAAGGGCAAGGTGGTGGACCTCCTCACCAAATACGCAGATTATGTCGTGCGTTTCCAGGGCGGCAACAATGCCGGCCATACCTTGGTGGTTGACGGCAAACAGTACATCTTCCACATCATTCCCTCGGGAATTTTGTATCAAGACAAGGTTTGCGCCATCGGTAACGGGGTTATTGTCGATGCCCAGGTGCTCTTGGGCGAAATGGACAACCTGGCTGAAAAAGGCTTGGCAGTAAGGCCGGAGCGCCTACTCATCAGCGCCAATGCCCACCTGATCATGCCCTATCACCGCATGCTCGACCAGGCCCGGGAGGGCGCGCTCTCATCAAACAAGAAAATCGGCACCACTGGCCGGGGTATCGGTCCCTGCTATATGGACAAGGTCGGCCGTACCGGCCTGAAGATGGGCGACCTCTTGGATATGGCCCTTTTTCGCGAAAAACTGGCAGCCTCGATCGAGGAAAAAAACTTTCTCCTCACTCAGCTGTACCAGCAGCCCGCCATTGACGCCAAGGCCATTGCTGCTGATTTTGAAAAGCTGGCTGAACGGCTTGCGCCCTATATCGGCAATGTCTCGGTTGTGCTGGATGAGGCCCGCAGAGCAGGCAAACACATCCTCTTTGAAGGCGCGCAGGGCACTCAGCTCGATGTGGATCACGGCACCTATCCCTTTGTAACTTCGTCAAACACCATTGCCGGCAACGCCTGTACCGGCAGCGGTTTCGGCCCGGCCCATATTGATGAAGTCATCGGCATCATCAAGGCCTACACCACCAGAGTGGGCGGCGGGCCATTCCCCACTGAGCTGCCGGAAGGAGACGCCATTGGCGACCATCTGCAGAACAAGGGTCATGAATTCGGGGCAACCACCGGCCGCCGCCGCCGTTGCGGCTGGTTTGACGGCGTGGTTGCCAGAGACGCTGTCCGGCTCAATGGCCTGACCGGACTGGCTGTAACCAAGCTCGATGTACTTTCCGGCCTCGACAGCCTGCAACTGGCAAGTCACTACCAGGTGGAGGGCCGGCGCTTTGACCGCATGCCGGAAAATATCCTCCAGGCTGCACTGGCCCAGCCCGTGTATGAAAGCATGCCCGGTTGGAAAGAGGATATTACCGCTGTCCGCTCCTATGCGGATTTGCCTCGCAAGACCCGTGATTACCTGCAGCGGCTGGAGGATTTGAGCGGGGCAAGGCCGGTTATCGTCTCAGTCGGACCGGGTCGGGAGGAAACCATGCTTCTGCGCAATCCCTTTGAGCAGGCCTGATTCCACCTCCATAAACAATGCGGTCTCCAAAGCGGTATCAATGGTGCTGGTGGTGAGTGTGCAGGCCGAACCAAGAGTAAGCACGCACAGTATGTCGCGCCGCATTACCTTGTCTCTTAAGCCATTTTTTAATCTGGAGTTGGAGTGAAGAACTGGCGGCAGAACGGCCTTGACTTGCCAGTCAATGATAAGTGCTTATTCACAGAGTCGCAGCGCAGACGTTTAAAGTAGGTGTTGGGCCTGGCGTTGCGATTTCTTGTTCTATGAATACAGGTACGGAAACGCCTGGGATTTTTCCCCGGCTTTCTTTTTACAGGAGGATGTAGATGGCGCGTATTACCGTGGAAGATTGTTTGCACCGCGTTGAAGGCGGCAACCGTTTTGCCCTGATTCATCTGGTGGTGGAGCGTATCCGTCAGCACCGCAAGGGCGAGCCTTATCTGGTGGAAGGCAAAAACAAAGAAGTGGTGATGACCCTGCGTGAGGTAGCGGCCGGTAAAGTCTCATTGGAGAATATTCACGAATTGGGGCAGAAGCCGAAAAAAGAGAAGAAGAGCAGTGCGGCGGCCGAGGCGAAGAACAGTGATCCTGCCCCAGCGGCTGAGATGTGATGAGCGCGAGCTATTACGATATCCTTGAGGTGGAGAAAAACGCCTCGGGGGAAGCCATTAAAAAGGCCTATCGCAAAAAGGCGATGAAGTATCATCCGGATCGCAATCCGGGTAATGCAGAGGCTGAACACCATTTCAAGGAAGCGGCCGAGGCCTATGAGGTGTTGAGCGATCCGCAGAAGCGCCGCATCTACGATGTCTACGGCAAGGACGGCCTGCGCAGCAGCGGTTATCGCGGACCCGGCAGCAGCGAGGATATTTTTTCCCACATTAATGAGATGTTCGGCGACATCTTCGGTTTCGGCGGCGGCCGCAGCCGCCGGCATGATCCCAATGCGCCGGTGCAGGGAGCGGATCTGCGCTACGATTTGCGCATCTCCTTCATGGATGCGGTGCACGGTGTGGACAAGGAAGTGGAGATCAGCAAGCGGGAAACCTGCTGGACCTGCGAAGGCTCCGGTTCCCGCCCCGGCCACAAACCACAGGCATGCCCCACCTGTCACGGCCGTGGCCAGATATTGCGTTCCCAGGGATTTTTCCAGGTGAGCACACCCTGTCCGCGTTGCAGCGGCAGCGGTCAGGTCATCACTGAGCCTTGCCAAGATTGCAGCGGAGAAGGCTTGGTCAAGAAGGGCAAGACGGTGAAGCTTCACATTCCCGCAGGTGTGGACAACGGCTCACGCATGCGCCTGAGCGGCGAGGGTGAGGGCGGTCGCCGGGGCGGCCCCTCCGGCGACCTCTATGTGGTTTTGCATGTGGAACCGCACGAGCACTTCCAGCGTGAAGGTCAGACCATCTTTCTGCGCCTGCCGCTGGCTATGGCCTCTGCTGCCCTGGGTTGCAGCTTGGATGTGCCCACCATCCATGGTACCAGCAAGTTGGATATTCCGGCCGGAGTGCAAAGCGGCGACCATTTTACCCTGCGCGGCCAGGGCGTTGCCAGCCTGCGCGGCGGCTCCCGCGGTGATATGCTGGTAGAGGTACAGGTGCAAACGCCCACCCGGCTGAGCAAGGAGCAAAAAGAACTGCTGCAGCGTTTTGCCGAACTGAGTCAGGAGCAGGAGGAAAGCGGCTTTTTCAGCCGCCTCTTCCAGGGTCATCTGGGCAAGCAGAAGAAAAAGGGCAAAGGCGGCAAGGAGCAAGCGGCGCATGGTTGAAGAAACCGGCTTCACCCATTTTACTAAGAGTGGTGATGCCCACATGGTGGCTGTGGGTGAAAAGCCGGAAAGCAGGCGCGAAGCCCTGGCTGAAGGGACGATCTCCCTGTCGCCGCATGCCTTTTCCCTGGTGCAGACAGGCTCTATGGGTAAGGGCGACGTCTTGGGCGTGGCCCGCATTGCGGGTATCATGGCTGCGAAACGTGTGGACCAGCTCATTCCCCTGTGTCATCCGCTGGCGATCACCAAGGTGGAAATCGATTTCACCCTGCACGAAGCGGAGCATTGCATCGCCATTCGGGCACTGGTTGGCGTTACCGGGCGCACCGGAGTGGAGATGGAAGCCCTGACAGCGGTTGCAGTAACAGCCCTGACTATTTATGATATGTGTAAAGCAGTGGATAAAGCCATGACCATTTCCGATATCCGGCTTGTCCGAAAAAGCGGCGGCAAAAGCGGATTGTTCCTGCATCCCGCCATACAGGAGGAAGGCCATGACCAATGAAGAACTGTTGACTTTCAAGCAACAACTGGAAGACATGAAGGCATCGATCAACGCCGATGTCGAACGCACCTTGGATACACTCACTTCCCAGAGCGGCAACATCCCTGACCCGAACGACCGGGCCAGTATGGAATCCGATCTCAGCTTTGAGCTGCGTATCCGGGAGCGGGAACGTAAACTCAGTGAAAAGATTGACGAAGCGCTCCAGCGGATTAGTGACGGCTCTTACGGCGTCTGTTCCGACTGCGGACAGGATATCTCCCTTCAGCGCCTAGAGGCCCGACCGGTGACCGAACTCTGCATCGAATGCAAAACCAAGCAGGAAATGCGTGAAAAAGAGCAAGGCCGTTAGCTGCCTCCCTACACGCCATGCCCGAGCTGCGTAAAGACCCGATCCTTGGCCGCTGGATCATTATCGCCCAGGAGCGGGGTAAACGGCCCACGGATTTCTACGTTGATGTCAGCGCCAAAAGCAAGGGTGGATTCTGCCCGCTCTGCCCCGGCAACGAGAAGACAACTCCGCCTGAAGTGCTGGTTTATGGCCGCCACGGCGGACCGGCAAACAGCCCCGGCTGGAGCCTCAGGGTGGTGCCGAACAAATTCCCGGCCCTGATTATCGAAGGCGACCTCGATAAGGAAGCCGAAGGCCTGTATGACCGCATGAACGGCATCGGCGCGCATGAGGTTA
>JAUNUN010000032.1:31665-33522 GCA_030538155.1 bacterium | reverse complement strand
CCTGCCTGGCTCATGGGCCAGTGAAAAATGCTGAGTTTCATTAAGAGCCACTATACTTTTTGACCCAGTTTGCCGACCAGAAGGCCCATGACGGCGGTGAATTCTTCACCCCGGTGTCCTTGGTCTCGCTTATCGCCAACATTATCGAACCGACGAGCGGCAGAGTGCTCGACCCGGCCTGCGGTTCGGGCGGCATGTTCGTACAGAGCGCCCAGGTGGTGGAACGGCGGCACGAAAACCCCACAGAGAAGCTCACCTTCTACGGGCTGGAGAAGAACGCCACCACCATTCGCCTGGCCAAGATGAACCTTGCGGTGCATGGGCTCGAAGGCGACATCCAGCAGGCGATCACCTACTACGAAGACCCGCACGAGCTGCTGCGCAAGGCCGATTTCGTCATGGCCAACCCGCCTTTCAACGTGGACGAAATCGACGCCGACAAGGTGAAAAGCGATCCGCGCCTGCCCTTCGGCCTGCCCGGCGTCAACAAGAAGGGCAAGATCAGCAACGGCAACTACATCTGGATCAGCTATTTCTACAGCTATTTGAATGAACAGGGCCGGGCCGGGCTTGTCATGTCTTCCCAGGCCTCCAGTGCCGGGCGCGACGAAGCCAAAGTGCGGCAGAAGCTGGTGGATACCGGTGACGTGGATGTCATGGTCGCCATCCGCTCCAACTTCTTCTACACACGCACTGTCCCCTGCGAGCTCTGGTTCCTCAACCGCGCCAAGCCGGAAACGCGCCGCGGCAAGGTGCTGATGATCGACGCCCGCAACACGTATCGCAAAGTCAAGTCACCCGCAAGATTTACGATTTCTCTCCAGAGCAGGAACAAAACCTGCTGGCCATTGTCTGGCTCTACCGGGGCGAGAGCGGGCGGTATCTCGATCTTGTGGCGAGATATTGTCAGCGTGTGCTGACCGAAGGCGCGGCCTGCTTCACGATGCACGACAAGGAAGGCGAAACGGCTGAACCGTTGCCCGGTTTCATCGCTGCCTTAGTGGCCCTGCGCGGCAGTATCGAACCCTGCCTCAAGACTCTGAGCAAAGACGCTCCCCACATTGACAAGGGCGAACACGGCGGTTCGCCCCTACAGGAACTGGACGATGCCGTCCCGCTGTTCAAGGCGGATGTGGAGGCGTTCAGAAAGAGCGTCAGCGAACAACAGACGGCATGGAGAGAACAGAAGACCACCAACGGTGAACTCAAGAAAGCCGTGGACCGCCTCGCTACCCTGTCCGAGACCAGCCGTGATCTCATCAAACAGACCGACCTGCTCTACAAACTCGCCTGCCGTGTGATCGAAACCTGTGAAAACGAATGTAATGCCCGTGACAGCGACGCTTGGGTTAGCCGCGACATCCGCCGCGCCCGCAAGGCCGCAGAAGAGGCCCGCGCTCTGGCCGGAGAACAGCTCAAGCAGGTGCGCTACTTCTGGAAGCAGGCCCATTGGCTCACCGAACGTTTCCCCAAGGCCGAACTCCGTGATGTGGAAGGACTGGTCAAGCTGGTGTGTCGGGCCGAGATTGCCGCCAACGACTGGAGCCTTACGCCGGGCCGCTATGTGGGCGTTGTCCCGGAAGAGGAAGACGAGGATTTTGATTTTGAAGAGACCCTGCGCGAAATCCATGTGGAACTGCAAGATTTGAACGCCGAGGCCGTGCAACTGGCGGCGAGGATCAAAAAGAATTTCGAGGGGTTGGGGGTATGAATTACCCCGCGCATAAACATCATCGCCGGTTTATGCGCCTGTATGAATCGGGCAGGCACAGGGGCCTGCCCCTACGGATGGAAACACCGGTCAATCATATTCATGACACGGTCAATGTAGGGGCGGCCCTCCGTGGCCGCCCGGAT
>JAUNUN010000032.1:0-31565 GCA_030538155.1 bacterium | reverse complement strand
ACGAATGGAAACACCGGCCAATCATATTCATGACACGGTCAATGTAGGGGCGGCCCTCCGTGGCCGCCCGGATTTTGATACACGATGCGATATATGAATTGGGCAGGCACAGGGGCCTGCCCCTACGAATGGAAACACCGGCCAATCATATTCATGACACGGTCAATGTAGGGGCGGCCCTCCGTGGCCGCCCAGATTTTGATACACGGTGCGATACATGAATCGGGCAGGCACAGGGACCTGCCCCTACGGATGGAACACCGGTCAACCATATTCATGACACGGTCAATGTAGGGGCGGCCCCCGTGGCCGCCCGGATTTTGATACACGGTGCGATATATGAATTGGGCAGGCACAGGGGCCTGCCCCTACGAATGGAAACACCGGCCAATCATATTCATGACACGGTCAATGTAGGGGCGGCCTTCCGTGGACGCCCAGATTTTGATACACGGGGGTGCGATATGAAACCCGGATTTTCGATAATATCCGGCGGGAAATACGATCCCGCCATTCATCACCGTCGTTCCATTCGATTGCGGGGATACGATTATTCTCAGGCAGGGGCCTATTTCGTCACCATCTGCGCCCAAAACCGGGAATGCCTGTTTGGTGAAATCGTAAACGGCGAAATGCGGTTGAACGATGCAGGAAAAATGATTCAGACGGTTTGGGGTGAAATTCCCGTTTATTACCAGGGTATCGATATCGATTCATTCATTGTCATGCCTAATCATATCCACGGTATTGTAATCGTAGAGGCGGTCCCCCGTGGCCGCCCTGATTCTGATTCGACACATGCGCCAAACGGGCAGGCACAGGGGCCTGCCCCTACAGGGTTATCGTTACCGGATGTGGTGCATCGGTTCAAAACCATGACCACAAAACGATATACCGATTGCGTGAAACAAAACGGATGGCCGCCGTTTTCCGGTAAATTATGGCAACGCAATTATTGGGAACACATTGTCCGCAATGAACCGGAATTGAACCGCATTCGGGAATATCTCCATAACAACCCGGCACAATGGGAACAGGATTCATTGAATACAGGCAAGGGCGGTTCACCAACCGCCCCTGCGGTAATCCGGGAACCGATTACCGAATATGGTGTGGAGGCATGGATGGTATGAAACTAAACTCCCTCCTCCCTCAACTCGCCCTCGCCAAAAACTCCTCCTGCCGGTTCAAGGCGGATGTCATGAATGTCGATTGTGTATGGAGCCACCGCCATGAATAATTCGGAAATTCTTCCCTATCAGGCTACCGACGGCAAAATCAAAATTGATGTCCGGCTGGAAGATGAGACGGTCTGGCTGACCCAGGACCACATGGCAGGACTGTTCGGCAAAAGCAAGAAGACCATTTCCGAACACATCCGCAATATTTTCAGTGAGGGTGAATTGGACGAGCAAGTGGTTGTCCGGAAATTCCGGACAACCACTCAACATGGGGCCATGCCCGACAAAACCCAGTCCAGAGACGTTCAGTTCTATAACCTGGACGTGATCATCTCCGTCGGTTACCGGGGTCAAGTCCCATCAGGGCACCAGTTCCGTATCTGGGCCACCCAGCGGCTGAAGGAATATATCGTCAAGGGGTTTGCCCTGAACGACGAGCGCTTCAAAACGGGCAACTCGATGGCCTATTTCACGGAGCTGCAGGAGCGCATTCGTGAAATCCGCCTGTCCGATCGCTTTTTCTATCAGAAAATCAAGGATATCTATACCGCGAGCATCGACTACAGCCCCAAAGACGAAAAGACCATCGAGTTTTTCAAGGTGGTTCAGAATAAACTCCTCTGGGCTATCAGCCGACAAACGGCGGCGGAACTGGTATATCGCCGAGCGAACGCCGCGCTGCCCTTGATGGGCATGCAATCGTTCGACAAGAAAGGTGTCCTGGCGGTGCGCAAAAGCGATGTGAGTATCGCCAAGAACTATCTTGCCGAGGATGAAATGAAGTTGCTTGGCTTGCTGGTGGAGCAATACCTGGCCTTTGCCGAAACCATGGCCCAACAGAGAACTCCCATGCACATGACAGAATGGATTGGGCGGCTGGATGCTATTATTCAGCTCAATGGCCGAGAGTTATTGACCCATGCGGGCAAAATCAGCCATCAGATGGCTCAGGAAAAAGCCGCTCTGGAGTATGACAAATTCCGTGAATCGCAGCGGCGTATCCAGCATGAAAAGAACCTCAAGGAGATGGAAGAGGACATCAAAAAACTGAAGCCGCCTCAAAAAAAGGGAGGCAATTGAATGACCCCCGGCCCCTACACCGAAGACGCCCTTGTTCAGCAAACCACCGCCGAATATCTGGAACAGGAGCTCGGCTGGGAGTCGGTATACGCCTACAACAACGAAAATTTCGGGCCGAAAAGTCTCCTTGGCCGGGAATCGGACCGGGAAGTGGTTTTGACCCGCACCCTGCGGGCCAAGCTGGAGCAGCTCAACCCCGGTTTGCTGGCAAGCGCCTACGACGATGCCGTTCGCCGGATCGTCACGGTTTCCGCCTCGCAAACCATGGCTGCCGCCAATCGCGAGAAGTACGAGCTGATCAAGGACGGGGTGCAGGTCGCCTTCCGCAACGCCAAAGGCGAGCGGGTGCGTGAGCGGCTGCAGGTTTTAGACTTCGATGTTCCTGAAAGCAATCATTTCCTCTGCGTGCGCGAGCTGTGGGTGCAGGGCGATCTGTACCGCCGCCGGGCGGACATTGTCGGCTTCGTCAACGGCTTGCCGCTTATGTTTATGGAGCTGAAAAACGTCAGTCGCAGTATCCGCGCTGCCTACGAAGAGAACTTCGGAGACTACAAGGACACTGTCCCGCCTCTGTTTCATCACAACGCCTTTGTGGTGCTGGCCAATGGGGTGGATGCCAAACTCGGCTCGCTCACCAGCCGGTTCGAGCACTTTCACGAATGGAAACGCCTGGCCGAGGATCAACCGGGCGTAGTGGCCATGGAGACGCTCTTGAAGGGGGTATGCGCCAAAGCCAACTTTCTGGACCTGGTGGAGAACTTCATTGTTTTTGACGACTCGGCTGGGGAATCGCGCAAGATTTTGGCCCGCAACCACCAGTTTCTGGGTGTCAACCGGGCCGTTGAGGCTGTCCGCGACAGGAAAGGGAAAAACGGCAAGCTGGGTGTGTTTTGGCATACCCAGGGTTCGGGCAAGAGCTATTCCATGGTGTTTTTCACCCGCAAGGTGCATCGCGAGCTGGGCGGCAACTTCACCTTTTTGATCCTCACCGACCGCGACGACCTGGACACGCAAATCTACAAAACCTTTGCCGGTTGCGGCGTGGTGGACAACGACCGCGACCCGTGCAGGGCAGCGAGCGGCGAGCATCTCGCCCAACTGCTGGTTCAGCACAAATCCCATGTCTTTTCTTTGATCCAGAAATTCAATCAGACCGTGATTGAAGGCGAGGCCTATTCCCGGCGCGATGACCTCATTATCATCACCGATGAAGCCCATCGTACCCAGTACGGCACCCTGGCGCTCAACATGCGCAACGCCTTGCCGAATGCCTGCTATATCGGTTTTACCGGCACGCCGCTCTTTACAGGCGACGAGATCACCCGGCGGGTATTCGGCGATTACGTTTCCACCTATGATTTCCAACGGGCCGTGGAGGACAAAGCCACAGTGCCGCTCTATTACGATGCGCGCGGCGACAAGCTTGGCGTGGCGGTCGGCGATCTGAACGAGCGAATCGCCGAGAAGCTGGAGGAGCTGGAAGCGGAAAATATCGATGTGGAGCAACGCCTGAAGCAGGAACTCAGGCGCGACTATCACATTATCACGGCCGGGAAACGCCTTGATCAGGTGGCCCGCGATTTTGTGCACCACTACTCCACGGCGTGGGAAAGCGGCAAGGCAATGTTGGTGTGCATCGACAAGATCACCTGTGTGCGCACGCATAAGTTGATCGAGTTTTATTGGAACGAGAGAATCCGCGAGCTGGAAGCGCAGTTGCCCAAGGCTGCGGACGAACAGGCCGAACAGTATCAGCGACGCCGGATTGAATGGATGCGCCGGACGCAGATGGCTGTGGTGGTCAGCGAGGAACAGGGCGAGGTCGAGAAGTTTCGCAAGTGGGAACTGGACATCACCTCGCACCGCTGTCTGATCAAGGAAGGCATTGACCTGCCGGAGGCCATGCGAAAACAGCCGCAGTTCCAGAACATGCAGCGGCTGCCCCTGGATGACGCCTTCAAGATCGAGGAGCACCCCTTTCGCGTAGCCATTGTCTGCGCCATGTGGCTGACCGGCTTTGATGTGCCGAGCCTTGCCACCCTGTATCTGGACAAGCCGCTCAAGGCGTACACGCTCATGCAGGCCATTGCCCGGGCCAACCGGGTAAGCGAAGGCAAGAATAACGGCATGATCGTCGACTATTGCGGCATCCTGAAGAACCTGCGCAAGGCCTTGGCGACCTTTGCCGGAACGGGCGATGACGGCCGCGGCGGCAAGGGTGATGAAATTGAACCGGCCAAGCCGGACGAGGAATTGCTGGCCGATCTTCGTGAAGCGATTGCTTTTGTACGATCCTTTTTGGAAGAGCGAAGCGCTTCTTTGGATCAGGTTATCGGACAAACCGGATTTGCCCGGAATGCGGCCATTCTTGCCGCCAAGGAGGCAGTGAACGAAAACGACGAGACGCGAAAGCGCTTTGAAGTGATGTGCCGGGCCGTGTTTTCCAAATTCAAGGCATGCATTACCATTGAAGGCGTGCAGGCTTATCGCGGCGATTTGGACGCCATCAACATCGTCTACAATAGCCTGCAAAAGGATCGGGAACAGGCGGATATTACCGCTATCATCCGCCAGTTGCACAGCATTGTGGATGAGGCGATAGAGACCCAGCCGGCTGTTGCCGAAGAGACGGTGCCGTACGACATCAGCAAGATAGATTTCGACCGCTTGCGCCGGGAGTTTGAGCGCAGTCCGGCCAAGCGCACCACCGTGCAGAATTTGAAGACCGCCATCGAAAAGTGCCTGCAGCGCCTACTCCGGCAGAATCCCTTGCGGACGGACTTCCAAGGGCACTACGAGGAAATCGTCGCCGCATACAACCGCGAAAAGGATCGGATATCCATCGAGAAGACCTTTGAAGACCTTCTGATGTTTATGGATGAGATGGACGATGAGGAGAGCCGCGCTGTGCGGGAAGGGCTCAATGAGGAGAGTCTCGCCGTATTCGATCTGCTGAGAAAGCCAAACCTGACCTCCGGTGACATCAAGCGTATCAAGGCGGTTGCGGTTGAGTTGCTGGCAACGCTCAAAGCGGAAAAACTGCGAATCAACCACTGGCGCGACAAGGAATCCACCCGGGATGCGGTTCGTCTGACGATTCAGGATTATCTTTGGAACGAGCACAGCGGGCTGCCTGAAACCTATTCAGAAGAGGACGTACGGGACAGGACAGAGGCGGTTTTCGCGTACGTGTATCGGGCATACCCGACGGTGCCGTCACCCTACTACGACGGCATGGCATTGTAGAGAGCAGCAAAGAAAGAGGTGAACCGTACCTAAAGGTTAACCTCAGGTCTTCTTCACTCGCTCGCTGTAGTGTAGGCGCAGGTGCTGTTCGAACGACCCCGTTGCCGCAGGTCTAACCCAAGAAATTATAAGCGATCCTGTGTTTAATCACGGCTCTCGCGAGAGCGCGGCTGAAAAAGAATGCGTAATCAAGCATTTGTTTTTGTGCCTGCACTGGCAATGACGTTTTTGTTCATCTTAATAAGGCTGCCCTTGCCGATGCCAACGTCCTCGCCGCAGCGCCACCAGGCTTTGCCATAGCGCTCATCCAGACACCGAGGTCGTGCCAACCCAGTGGCTGCAGCAGCCTAAGATCTCTCGCTGTTCGAGTTTTTGCCGGCCTCACGTTCTGTTCGACAGCTCCCTGCACCTGATCATACCTCTATCCGGCGCTGCCTGGTGTTTTTGTATCACAGAGGCGGGAGCTTTGATATGGAATCGGCATTACACCACTGCCGGTTCCGGCTCTGGTTCGGGCTCCGCTTCCGGATCGTTCAAAAGCTGGTTGACCCGATCGATATCGTAGGAGTGGGCCAGTACAAAGAGGATATCCCCCTCCTGCAGGACAATGCGGCCCGAAGGAATGAGCATGGCCTCATCGCGGATAATCGAGCTGATCACCATGTCGCTGCCCAGGCCAAGGGTGGCAATGCTTTTATCAATGGCGCGCGCATCCTTGGCGATATGGATTTCGTACATGTCTACATCGCTTTTCTTGGTGGTGTGCAACTCTACGGTATAGGGGGAGACCAGCGGCCGCTCTGCCGTAAAATTGAAAAGCTGGGAGAGTTTGCCCAGGCTCATGCCCTGTACCAGGCAGGAAACGAGCACCACAAAAAAGATAATATCAAAGACAATGCCGTTTTGATCCAGATTGGCCGCATAGGGGTAGGTGGCAAGCACGACCGCGACCGCACCCTTGATACCGCCCCAGCTGATGAAGGTCTGTTCCTTGAAGGTGTATTTGAAGGGAATAAGCGACAAAAACACGGCCACAGGCCTGGCCACAAAGGTCAACACTAGGGCCATGATCAGGCCCTCTTTCCAGATATTGACAAAGTTGCTCGGAAAAACAAGCAGGCCCAGCATGAGGAAGAGCGCCACATTGCTGAGCGTGGTGATGCCCTCGACAAAGTTGCTTGCCCCTTGCTTGCCGGTGAACTCGGAATTGCCGAGCCAGTAGCCCATGAAAAACACGGCAATGATGCCGTTGGCCGCAATCAGGTCTGCCGCGCCGTAGCCCAACAGGATGAGGCCCACCATGAGCACGTTGTAGTTGCCCCTGTTCTCGGATTTGAGGTGATCAAACAGGTAGACAGAGATCTTGCTCATGACAAAGCCCACCAGCACCCCGCCCATGAATTGCCAGACTAGGTTGAGCACGTACTGGAAATAGGAGTCGCCGCCGATGGTGAGCAGGTTGATGAAAGCCAGGGTTAAAAGGATCGCCATGGGGTCGTTGGCGGCCGACTCCACTTCGATGGTGGTGGCCAGTTTGCTCTTGATCGGGTTTTGCCTGGTGATCATGTAGACCGCGGCCGCATCGGTTGAGGCGATGATGGAGGCGATCATCATGGATTCAAGAAAGGGCAGGTGAAAGATATGGTGCACGAAAAAGCCCAGAACAAAGGCGGTAAGGACAACGCCCAAGGTCGCCAGGGTGAGGGCCGGCCCTGCGACCCGGCGAAAGGCTGCCCTGGTGGTGCTGTAGCCGCCGTCAAAGAGGATGAAGATCAGCAAGATATCGGCCACCCTTTTGGTCAGGAGGGCATCGTCGAAATAGAAGAGGTTGAGCACATCGCTGCCGAAGATGATGCCGATGAGCATGAAGATCAGCAACAGAGGAATACCGAAACGCGAGCCGATCTTGGTGGTGAACACCGAAAGGATCATCAGTATGGAAAAAATAAACAGCATGGACATGAACAATTGCTCCTGGGCCGTATCTGGTGAAGGGTGGCATGCAACGCTACAACAACGGTACTACTCTGCAAATTGGTGAGCGCGCTCAAGGACAGAGCGCACTGAACGCACGTAACGCACAAGAAGCGAAGCGGATTGCGCCGCAGCAGGCAAAAAAACCTGCATAGCGACAGGGCTGAGCCCGGCAAGATGATCCTGAAGCGGATGAATTGCTCACTGGTTCACACTTGTGTCGTGGCCGCCGCGCACCGGGCCAGTGTACACCAGCCGGCAGGCAGGTTCTATCTTTTCCGGGCCGGTCCGATGGAAAAAAGTACGGCAGCGCCGCGTCTGAAAAATTATGCCAGCAACGACTGCCAGGTATGCCGCTCCAGAAAGCTGCCGGGCACATTTGCCTCCATCTCCAGAAAGAGCTGCCAGGGCATGGTAAAGCTCAGGTACTGCTCGCCCAGGAGCTTGCGCACATACTTGCGCGCCGACAGATCGGTCAGCCCGACAATGGCGCGCGGATGTTCGGAGCGGCCTTCCTCAAAAGGCAGAATGCCGATGTTCTGACAGGCCGCGGCCCAGGGAATGGCCACGTTTTCCCTGCCTTCTCTGCCGTAGTTGGCCAAAACTACCAGGGCCGAGAGCTGATCGGCATTGACAAAGAAGATGACGCTTTCCGGCTCTTCCCCCGGTTTGATCTCGGCCAGCGGGCTGAAGACAACGGATTTGGGCGACACATCAGTCAGAGGCAGATGGTCCAGCCACTCGCGGGTCAGCTCCGGGTTTTTCACATAACGCTCGCCTTCCAGAAATTGCTCGGCAAAATCGCGGCCCGCCTTCTCCTGCAGCATTTCGCCCACGGCGCGGCCCTTGTCCCAATCCTGATTGCCTGAGGAGAGGAAGCGGAGGAAGCATTCCTCGCCACCGGGAAAGTCCTGATAACGGTTGCCGAAACCAAGACCGACTCCGCCGCCCCAGCAGCCGAAGTTGTTGCGGCTGACCACAGCAGTTCTACCTCTGGCGGCATTGGCGGCCAGAAACATAACGCAACCCCACTTGCCCTCGGCAAAGGACATGGCCTTTTCGGGGGGGTTTTCGGTCAGCAGCAGGGCCACGGGCTGGTGTTGCAACTTGATGGCGCTAGCAATATGCGATTCCATGAGGCGCTCCTTCAATGTGAGGTGGATAAGCAAGAGACAAGAGATAGTGCAGATGATCGCCCGCACCCCACACAAATATACACGAATGAGCACAGCCTTGGCAATCTACTTACTTTCCCGTAAAAATGCAGACATGGCCTCGAATCCTCTTGCCGGCAATGATCTTCGGGCAGGAGTGCTTACCCGTAAATTATGGCACAGATCTATGGACTGATAACGATCAAGCTGAATGACGAGGAGGTACGCCATGACAAAGCTTGCATACGCGAACAAGGAAATTATGCTTGATGAAAACGGTTTTCTCTTGAATCAGGATGACTGGAACGATGAGGTGGCCCAGCTCCTGGCTGCCCGTGAGGGGCTGGAGTCACTCTCACCGGAACAGATGGACATTATCCGCTTCATGCGGGACTATTACTTGAAATATCAGGTTTTTCCTATGCTCAACAATGTTTGCCGCATTGCCAAACAGCCGAATAAATGCGTGAATGAGCAGTTCGTCAACCCTGAAATTGCCTGGAAAGTAGCCGGCCTGCCCAGGCAGGACGGCATCCGCTTTGTGACCCTGGACGGCAAAAATTACTTCATGGAACCGTACGGCTGATGCTGCGACAGCATACAAAAATACAAAAACGGAGGGGAGAGCTATGACTAATGAAAAGTATGATAAAAAAGAACTGTGCGATAAAATTCTTTCGCTCTATCCCGATATCGGCGCCTGCGGGCTCGATATTAGCGTGGATTACGATCAGGCGCAGAAGGCCTGGCTTGTCCACTTGAAAAAGGATGACCACGAGTTGAAGCACTTTCTTGAGCAGCCGGATGCCGACAAGTGTATGGAAGGAACCCAGTGTGTCGCCCTAGGTCTTGAGATAGCGCAACTGAAGAAGAACATTGAGGGCAAGCAGTTCTAGTTGATCAGGTTTGCTGCTGCCGACAGCTTTTTCCTAGACACCAATTTGTCGCTTAAAGGGCAGGGTACACACCCTGTCCTTTTCTTTTTTTACCCTGCATATACGCTCTGTACCGGTTTGAATGTTTTTACTGTCGCGCCTGGTTCAGGCAGTATCGCAGGCTTGCGTTTTAATGGTTTAACCATTACAATAGCACACCTCCAGTAACTCAGAATTAAACGCAGCCGTGAGCATACTCTTCCGCAGAGCCAGACAGAACCGTGTCTACGAAGACGTGGTCGAACAGATACAAGCCGCCATACTCGACGGCAAGATTGCAGTGGGCCGGCGCCTGCCGGCAGAGCGGGAGCTGTGCGAACAGTTGCACACCAGCCGGGGCACGGTGCGCGAGGCCCTGCGCATTCTGGAGCAGAAGGGCCTTATTGAAATACGCCTGGGCGCAAGTGGCGGGGCCTATGTGCAGGGGGCGGGCAGCACCCTGATGGCGGAAAACCTGAGCATGCTTTTGCGCTCAAACGATATTTCACTGGAACACCTGGAAGAGTTTCGGGCCGCGATCGAGGGATCGGCCGCGTATCTGGCGGCGCAGCGCATCACCCCGGAGGGGAGCGCCGAACTGCAGCAGCTCCTGAGCCGGGCGGAAACGCTCTTTCGCCAGGGCCTTGGCCAGTGGGATGCCTTTGTACGGGTGGATGAAGCCATCCACCAGGCGATTGCCCGCGCCAGCGCCAATCCGCTCTATGACTATGTGCTGGGCAGCATCCACGCCAACATCCACCACTTCTACAACATGTTCCTGGAGGCCGACGCAGCGGTCATGCAAGAAAATCACCATGACCTCACGACCATCTGCAGCGCCGTCATCAACCAAAAAGCCGAGGAGGCAGCCGACTTGATGCGCGCGCATGTGCGCCGCTTTGCTTCCTACATGCAGGAAAAAAGACGCTGAGCCCCGTGGTCCGGCACAGATAGCCCCCTTTTCAACTCATCAACACATAAAGCGAACACCATGAGCCTCTCCCAACAGCAGCATATCGATCAGGCCATTACCCTGGCCGAGCAGTGGCAGACCCGCGCCAACCAGCTCCTCACCAAGGAGGAAAAACACATTCAGGAGCAGATGAAGCAACTGCTCACCCACCCGAAGGATAAGGTGCTCTTGAGCCGTCTGATTGACCAGAGCTTTCGCTCCAACAATCCCAAACGGGTGGCTGACCAGATCGCCAATCTTTTGCAGGAAGAGGGAGTGCCCGAATTCTTCAGCCGGGTGGAAAAACTGGCCATTCAGATGTTTGTCGGCTTTGGTCGCCATTTCTCCTCCCTGACCGTGCCTAAACTGATTGATCAGATGCGCTCCAGCAGCAGCCGCGCCATCATTCCCGGCGAGCACGCGGCCCTGCACCAGCACCTGAAAAAGCGCTTTGATCAGGGTGTGCGCATGAACATCAACCACCTGGGCGAGGCGGTTTTGGGCGAACAGGAGTCGGCCCACCGTAAAACCACCTATATCAAGGATATGGAAGACCCGGATATCGAATACATCTCCATCAAGATCTCCACCATCTACTCCCAGATCAGCTCGCTGGCCTTCGACGAAACCGTGACCACCCTGCGCGACCGGCTCTCGGCCATCTACCGCGCCGCCAAAAAGCACCACTTCACCCGCCCCAGCGGCGAAAAGGTGCCCAAGTTCGTCAACCTAGACATGGAGGAGTACCGCGATCTGGAAATCACCTACAAGGTCTTCATCGATACCCTGAACCAGGAGGAATTTCTGGACTACTCCGCAGGCATCGTGCTGCAGGCCTATCTGCCCGACAGCTTCGAGATTCAAAAGAAGCTGACCGCCTGGGCCAGGGAACGGGTGGCCAAGGGCGGTGCGCCCGTGAAGCTGCGCATTGTCAAGGGCGCGAACATGGAGATGGAGAAGCTGGAATCCTCCCTCAACAACTGGCCGCTCGCCCCATACGACAACAAGCTGGAGGTGGATGCCAACTACAAGCGCATGGTGCGTTTCGGCATGGAGCCGGACAACATCCGCGCGGTCAATTTGGGCATTGCTTCACACAACCTCTTTGAACTGGCCTTTGCCGCAGTGCTGGCCAGGGAAAATGGGGTGAACGACTACTTTTATTTCGAAATGCTCGAGGGCATGGCCGACCATGTGCGCCGGGCCCTGCAGGAAAGCGCGGGTGATTTACTCTTATATGCGCCGGTTGCCGGCAAAGATGAGTTCATCAACGCCATTGGCTACCTTATCCGCCGCCTGGATGAGAACACCGCGCCCGAGAACTTCCTGCGCTACTCGCCGGATCTGGAGGTTGGTTCGGCAGAGTGGAACTTTTTGAAGGAAGGATTTCTGCTCTCCTGCGACGCCATCGACCGGGCCCAGAGCACGCCCAACCGCATTCAGGATCGCGGCAATGAGCAGTTTGATGTGGCGGTTTCCACCCTGCATCGCGGCAAATTTATCAACGAGGCGGATACGGACTGGTCTTTGGCGGCCAACCGCCGCTGGGCCGAGGAGATTCGAGCCAAGTGGATGAAGAAGCCCGAAGATACGCCCCTTGAAATTCCGGTGGTGATCAACGGCGAGGAACTGTTCGACGGCCGCACCATCAAGGAATGTGTGGATCCGAACCAGAAGGAGGTCTCGGTTACCGTGGCCCGCTATGCCCTGGCATCAAGCGAGGATGCGGAACTGGCCCTTAAGGTGGCCAAGGATGATCCGGATGGCTGGCGCAAACTGAGCGTTCGCGAGCGCCACGAAATTCTTGCCAAGGTGGCCATGGCGCTCAGGGAGGCGCGCGGCGATCTGATCGGTGCGGCAGCGGCCGGCACCGGCAAGGTCTTTACCGAGGCCGATCCTGAGGTATCCGAGGCCATTGATTTTGCCGAATTTTACCCCTATTCGGTGGCCAAGTTCGACGCCATGCCCAACCTCAAGGTGCAGGGCAAGGGCGTGGGTCTGGTGATTTCTCCCTGGAACTTCCCCATCGCCATCCCCTGCGGCGGCGTGACCGCGGCCCTGGCCGCGGGCAACACCGTCATCTTCAAACCCTCCTCCGATGCGGTACTCAATGCCTGGCAGCTCTGCCAGTGCTTCTGGCAGGCCGGGGTGTCGAAAAAGGCGCTGCAGTTCGTGCCCTGCTCGGGCGCAAGCGTGGGTCCTAAGCTGACCTCCAGCCCCTTGGTGGATTTCATCATCCTCACCGGCGGCACCGAGACCGGGCTGCAGATTTTGAAAGAAAGCCCAGGCGTCTACCTGGCTGCCGAAACCGGCGGCAAGAACGCCACCATTGTCACCGACATGGCCGACAAGGATCAGGCTGTCAAGAACGTGCTCCACTCCGCCTTTTCCAATTGCGGCCAGAAGTGCAGCGCCACCTCGCTGCTCATCCTGGAGGAGAGCATCTACGACGACCCGCATTTCAAGCGGCAACTCGCCGATGCCGTGGCCAGCATGAAGGTGGGCCCGGCCTGGAGCTTAAGCAACAAACTGGCCGCTTTGATCAAGCCGCCCAGCGGCGACCTGGAGCGCGGGCTGACCAGCCTTGAGCCGGGCGAGGAGTGGGTGATCAAGCCCGCCATGGTGGACGGCAACCCGGCCATCTGGTCGCCGGGCGTCAAGTACGGCGTGCGCCCCGGCTCTTACACCCACATGACTGAATTCTTCGGCCCGGTTCTGGGCGTGATGCGCGCCAAGGACTTGGATGAGGCGGTCAGCTTTGTCAACCAGACCGGCTACGGCCTCACCAGCGGCCTGGAGAGTCTGGACCCGCGCGAGCAGCAGCGCTGGAAGAACACGGTTTTTGCCGGCAACCTCTACATCAACCGGGGCACCACCGGCGCCATCGTGCTGCGCCAGCCCTTTGGCGGCATGGGCAAATCCGCCTTTGGCCCTGGACTCAAGGCAGGAAGCCTCGAATATGTGACCCAATTCATGGATATTAAGGAGCTGACGGCTCCGCCTGCCGGGGTGCTGCCCGAGAACCACCGCCTGCTGCAACTGGCCAGGGAGTGGCGCCTGCTTCTGCAGTGGGGCAAACTGCAGCCGTATAAAGAGGATCTGGACAAGGCCATCCAGGCCATTATCAGTTGCGTCTACCGGGCCCAGACCATGTACAAGGTGGAGCAGGACTACTTCCACCTGCGTGGACAAGACAACCTGCTGCGCTATCTGCCGGTGGAACGGGTCTGTGTGCGCCTGCACAGTGAGGACAACCTGTTTGAGACCCTGACCAGGGTCTGCGCCTCGCTCATTGCCGGTTGCGAAACCGTGGTCAGCCTGCCGCCCGAGCTGGACAACGATGCGCTCCGCTTCCTGCAGAGCCGCTACGGCCGCGAATTGCGCCAGTTGGTGAGCGTGGAGAAGGAGAGCGACGAGGAACTGGCTGGCCGCCTGAGCAAGGCGGGCCGTCTGCGCTATGCCGCACCTGAGCGGGTGCCGGCCAATGTGTATGCGGCTGCGGCCAAAACCGGCGCATACATTGCCCGAACCCCGGTTTACATGGAAGGGCGGCTGGAACTGCTGCAGTACTTCCAACAGCAGGCCATCTGCAACAACTACCACCGCTATGGCAACCTAGGCGAACGCGCCCCCGAATTCGACTGATTCCAAGCCCAGATTGAAGCGGTTTCTTTAAGGGGACTGCATGCCTGCGCCGCCTCCAGCTGCACCCATGGAGGCGGCGTTTTTTGTTCTGCTTGTTGTCTGCGTTCCAATTCGACGTTAAAAATGCTATCAGGAATGCTAGGAAAAGCGAGACAGGCGTATGTCTTGCCGGGCCTGGCAGGCATTTCCTGAAACCGACACAGACAGGACTTTGATTTGGAATTGGGGTAATAGAAAAATATGCAGCCACAGCACAGCGCCTACCTCTTCACCGGCCTGACCATTCTGTTTTGGGGCGGGGCTGCCTCCGCCTTCAAACTGGCGCTGGTCTGGGTTACACCTTTTACCCTTTTGGCCTATAGCTGCCTGATCTCCTTTCTCTTTCTCCTGATTCTTCTAGCCTGCCAGGGCAAGTTCGGCGCAATTGGCCGCCTGCCCGCCAAGGAAATGCGCCGTGCCCTGCTCTTGGGCATACTCAATCCCTTTTTGTACTATATTGTCCTGTTCAAGGCCTACAGCCTCCTGCCCGGCCAGATCGCCATGTCGCTCAACTATGGCTGGCCCCTGGTGCTCACCCTGCTCTCCGTGCCGATTCTGGGCCAGAGCCTGAGCCGCTCGCAACTGGCGGCCGTGGCGGTGAGCTTTTTCGGGGCCATCATCATTGCCACCAAGGGTGAGCTGACCAGTTTCGGAGGGCTCAGTGGACTGGGCCTTGTCCTTGCTGCCGCCTCCATCCTGATCTGGGCGGTGTTCTGGCTGGTGAACGCCCGCAGCAGCCAGGATCCGGTAGTACAGCTCTTTCTCGGTTTTGGCGCGGCCTTGGTCTGCATAATCCTGGCGGTACCGCTTTTTGGCGGCATCGAGCGGCCGCCGGTGCAGGCTATCCTGCCGCTGATCTATGTGGGCCTCTTTGAGATGGGCTTTACCTTTGTCCTCTGGCTCAGCGCACTCAAGCGGGCGAAAAGCGCGGCCGGCATAGGCAACCTCATCTACTGCACCCCGTTTCTTTCCCTGATCTTCCTGTACCTGATCGTGGGCGAGGCCATCCACCGCGCCACCTTCATCGGTCTGGTGCTGATTGTGGCCTCCCTGCTCTTTCAGGAGTGGCGACGGATAAAAAAAGCCGCCTAGACCTGCATGGCGGGGCAAAATGACTATACTGTAGGCTACCTCGAATTCTTCACTTTTTGAGTCAAACAGCCATTCTAATTTATTGATTTTGTGTGCCGAAAATCACTGGTGCCGCTATTTTTCGAGCCTCCTTATACTGTAGATTGGTTTCCGTACCGCAGCAGGCACTTTGCGGCACACTATCAGCTCAAGACCATAGGACCATAGCCAATGAGGTGATGCCAATGAAGAAACTAATCGTCCTTGCCCTGCCCCTAGGCCTTGCCGGCCTGCTTCTTTTGCCCGATGCGGCCATGAGCCGCGTTTCAGGATCTCTCGGCTACAGCCCTGCCGACAATGTCTACCTCGGCGTTTCTCGCGATTTCCATTCCAGGGGTGCTGCATTCTGGGGTGGACTGGGCGAACTTTCCCTGGGCGACATCTTTGCGCCCTTTATTGTTGATCCGCCCTTTGCGCTGGATCAGCCCTTCAGCCGAACCTCCTATGCGCCAAGGTACAACTCTCAGCCGGTCTACTCCTATCCTCCGGAAGTACCGCCCGGACTGTGCCGCTGGGAACGAACCGTACTCGACAGTTCCGGCCGACCCCTTCTGGATGCACGCGGCATGCCGGTGAAGGAGTACACCATCGGCTCCTGTTCTGTAGCGCCCAACTGAACAAAACAGCCTTGTCGACGTTTCGCTCGGGAGCACACACATATTGCACGAACCAGAGGCCGCAAATGAAAACGATTCATGCCGTGTTTAAGGAGCTGAGCCTTGCTGATTTACGTGATTGGGCAGGCAACAAAATCTACAACCGCGGCAAGGAATACATAACCCAGGTGTCGCATCTTTCCCGCTGCGAAGATGGCACACTGGCGGCCTGGGTGAACGGCAACGATCAGTATGCCACGACAGTCCGGCAGGATGAGGCGCAGGAATTCGAATATATCTGCACCTGCCCCTATGATGGATGGGGGCCCTGTAAACATGTGGTGGCACTCCTACTGGTCGCTGCTGAATACCTGCGGCAGAACAAGAAAATTCCCCTGCTGAAGCCTGAAGATTCGCTCTATGAAGCCGTGTGTCTCGCCGGTGATTGGCAGGATGAGGAAGACGACTTGGGGGACGAAGCACCTGCATCCTCCCCACAAGCCTTGTGCCGACTTGAAGCCTTTTTGAACACGAAGACCCGCGACGACTTGCAGAACATGCTGCTGGATTTGGCCGAAGACTTTCCGGAACTGGCCAAACACTTGCACACCATGGCCAACCTGGATGGAGGCCGGATCGACGAGCTGGTTCACAGTCTGCGTGTGGAGATTCGCCAGCTTACTTCTGAAGAGTCATGGTATGACCCCTGGCAAAGGACGGGTAACCTGCCTGATTATTCGCATGTGGAGGCACAGTTACTAACGCTGTTTGTCAAAGGCCATGCCGATGCGGTGCTGGATCTGGGGGAAACACTGTGGAAATATGGGAACGAGCAGGTTGCCGAATCAAACGACGACGGGGCCAGTGCCGATGCCATTGCCGCCTGTCTGGCGCTGGTGGTGCGCGCGCTGCCATTTAGCTCTCTCGCCGATTCAACAACTGCTCTGGTACATTGAGCACGCGCTTGCAGATGAATATGGCCTGCTCGACGGAGCCGATGCTTTGTACAAAAACCAGCGCTACACCAAGGAGCATTGGCATGCAGTGGCCGAACAGTTGCAGCAGCGACTTGAGAGCTTGAAGGTGCCGCAACAGCCTTCTTTTTCAGAAAGATATAAGCGGAAAAATGTTTTGGATTGACTGTGCAGGGCCTATACCCACAGCGGTGAACAGAATAAAATCATTGCTGCGCTGGAGCAGGAAGCAGATCGATGCCACTGTTACGAGCAACTGGTGCAGGCCCTGCTGGAAAACGGCCAAAATGCACAGGCACGGCAATGGTGTATACGGGGCTTTGAACAGACCCGCACCGCAGTAAGCTGGAAAAAGAGCAATTTCCAGACCGGTATATGCTGATCCTCATCGCTTTGCTGGAAAAACGCAATGACGATGCCGTGGCCCTCTACCAGCAAAGCCCACAGCTCAGGCTGACAGGTGTTGCTGAAGAACTGGCAAAAAAAATACACAGCACCCATCCCGATATTGCCCTGCAGATATGGCAAACAAAGGCCGAGCAACTCATTGCCCTGGTCAAGCCCAAGGCTTATCAAGAGGCCGCCGTGTATCTGCGCCGGATGCGCAAGCTCTATGAAGAGCGTAAACGGTTGGATGATTGGCAGGCCCTGCTTGCCGGGCTGCGCAGCCGACATAAGGCCAAGCGTAGGCTTATGGACGTGCTGGATGAACTGGAGAATGACCGGAAACCGGTCTCTTGACCTGCCGGTCAGAGCGAAATTACATCCTTGGAGGATTGATCATGCCTATCCTTTTTGAGCCGGTCCAACTTGGTGCCCTGAAACTGCCCAACCGCCTGGTGATGAGTCCGCTCACCCGCTGCCGCGCCGGCGCCGGCCGGGTGCCCAACGAACTGATGGCCAAATACTATGCCCAGCGCGCCGGAGCAGGCCTGATTATCAGCGAGGCCACTTCGGTCACGCCCATGGGGGTGGGCTATCCGGATACGCCCGGCATCTGGAACGAGGAACAGGTCGCGGGCTGGAAGCTGGTCACCGATGCGGTGCACGCAGCAGGCGGCCGCATCCTTCTGCAGCTCTGGCATGTGGGCCGCATTTCCGACCCCTACTACCTGGATGGTGAGCTGCCCGTGGCCCCAAGCGCCATTGCAGCACGTGGTCATGTCAGCCTGCTGCGGCCGAAAAGGGAGTACGTTGTCCCGCGGGCGCTCAACCTTGAGGAGATTCCGGCAATTGTCGCCGCCTACCGCCAAGGAGCCGAATATGCCCGACAGGCCGGTTTTGACGGGGTGGAGGTGCACGGGGCCAATGGTTATCTGCTGGATCAGTTTCTCCAGAGTTCCACCAACCGGCGCGAAGACGCCTATGGCGGTAGTGTGGAAAACCGGGCCCGGCTCATGCTGGAAGTCTGCGATGCCGCCATTGCCGTGTGGGGCGCAGACCGGGTGGGCGTGCATTTGGCCCCGCGCGGCGATTCCCACGATATGGGCGATGAAGACCCTGCTGCCACCTTTGGCTATATGGCCACCGAACTGGGGCGGCGCAATATGGCCTTTCTCTTTACCCGCGAACACTTGGGTGGTCCCACCCTTACGCCCATGCTCAAGAAGGCCTTTGGCGGCCCACTCATTGCCAATGAAATGATGGATAAGGAGTCTGGGGCCAGGCTTATAGAGGAGGGCAGCGCCGATGCCGTCGCCTTTGGCCGCGCCTATATCGCCAACCCGGATCTGCACCTGCATCTGCAGCAGGACAGGGCCTTGAACCCGCTGGATGAGACCACCCTGTACTTTGGCGGCCCCAAGGGCTATGTGGACTATCCTTTCCTGGAGCCATGCTCCAAGCGTAACTGATCACGGGGTAAATATACTGAAATTGTTGAATAAAATCTGTGTTATATTTGCATAGCGATTTCTAACTAACTGATTTTATTGATTCCAGGTTTTCACTGGTATTTTTTGATCTGAATAATTTTCAGTAATTTTGAATAGATAGAAAGTAGACACCCCGTGATCGGTTACCTCCAAGCTTGGCACTGATTGCAAGTAATTCCACTTCCATATCAAACCCTATCTATGTCGGCTTCAGAAAATGCTCCTCGGAGTACCATATGTACGCCTGCGTCGCATTTTCCTCGCCTCCTTGATACATTTCTTTGATCTGGAAACGGAATAAGCTTGCGCTGAGCGCTTACGTTTAAGGTTTTTACCGCGCGCCTGAGGAAAACGGTCTTCAGGCGCGTAGCGTTTTACCGCATTTTATGCTGCGTCAGCTCTAACCAACTGCGTTCGCGCCGCTGTGGCACAGGTTGGTAGTGTCTTTGTTGAAAAAGGAAGCCTTATTGCTGCACAGACCCAGCTTCTGCACCTTCTCACCACCTGATTTCCCAGCCGGGCTGGAAGGGATCCGGCCGCTCCAACACCTCCGGGCCTTCTCGTTCACTGTCATGGTAGCGGTTGCAGATAGCCATGAACTCATCCTGGTGCGCCAGCAGGATATCCACCAGGCAGGGGTCGAAATGGCGCTCGCTCTGGGTGAGGAAGTAGTGGAAAATATCCGCCCAGGACCAGGCCTGGTGGTAGACCCGTTTGCTGGAGAGGGCGTCAAACACATCGGCCACCGCAACAATGCGGCCGTAGATGTGGATTTCCTCGCCGGCCAGGCCCTGCGGGTAACCCTTGCCGTCCCAGCGCTCATGATGCAGAAGAACAATCTGGGCTGCGGCCTGGATAATGGGGCTGGTGGAGCGGCGCAGCATATCATAGCCGCGCTCCACATGGCACTTGATGATGCCGAATTCCTCCGGCGTCAGGGGGCCGGGCTTATTGAGGATAGAGTCTGGAATGCCGATCTTGCCCAGATCGTGCACGGTTGAAGCCAGCTTGACAATCTCGGCCTCCTCGGGACCCAGGCCGTATTTCAGGGCTAAAAGCCGGGCAAATTCAGCCACCCGGCGAACATGGCTGCCTGTTTCAGCAGAACGGCACTCCATGGCCTCGGCAATGTGGAAGATGATCTCCTTCTGGGTCTCCTCAATACTCTTGTTCAAAAACAGATTGTCAAAGGCCAGGGATACATTGGTAAAAAAGAGTTCCAACAGATCGCGGTCGTTTTCGTTCAGATCCTGGGCGGTCTCAAAGTAGAGGCAGTTTTCGGAGCCGGTTTTGCTTTTGAAATACCAGGCAAAGGCGTCATCCTCGCAGTAGAAACCGTGCGGCTCTTCCTTGGCTTTTTCCAGGGTCTTGTGCAGGGCGCTCTCGTCGTTGATCCTGTCCATGGGCTGGGCCACGAAATTGCTGAAATCGCCGGTTGCGGCCAAAACCATGGGTTGGTCTTTGATGCCGGATGCGGCCAGGCCGGAGGTGTGGATATAGAGGGCATCCTTTTTGAGCTGCAAAATGGAGGTGAGCTGACCCAACACCCCGCTGCCCAGTTTCTGCAGGGATTGGCGTTCGAAGATGTCGGATGATGCTTCGATGATGCGTTTGAGCCCCTGGCGGTTGTCCTCGATGGTGGTGATGAAGGAATAGCAGCGCAGGGCGGAAATAATGGTCACCAGCATCTTTTCCAGGGTCAGCTCGGTCTTCTCCTTGTAGTCATCGATATCGTATTCAAGGATGACCTTGGTGGCCGGGGCCTTGCCGGGCTGGCCGGTGCGGAGGATGATGCGGGTGGCCAGGTTTTTCAACTCTTCACGGATATAGCGTACCAGCTTAAGCCCGCTGTCATCCGTCTCCATGACCACATCCAGGAGGATAATCGCTATATCTTCTTCCCCAGCCAGCAGCGTTCTGGCCTCTTCTCCGTTGTAGGCATGGAGAAAGCTGAAGCTGCGGTTCTGGAACTTTTGACCGGCCAGCATGTACCTGGTCACGTTGTGGACATCGTCCTCGTCATCCACAATCAGTATTTTCCAGGGCGCGTCTGCGGCGGCCGCAGACGGGGCCTCGGGTTCTTCGTCCTTAAACAGGATATCGTCATCGTTTGCACTCATGCCGGCTCTTTACCAAGGGGAATACGCATCAAGAAAACCGCCCCCTGACCAGGCGCGCTTTCGCAGGAAACCACGCCGTGCAGGGTATTGGTAACAATATTGAAAACAATGTGTAGACCAAGGCCGGTTGAGCCCTTGACCCTGGCCGTGGTGTAGAAGGGTTCGAAAATACTGGCCTGGGCTTCGAGGGGAATGCCGCGACCATTATCGCTGTAACGCAGGATGAGGGAGGTGTTTTCGGCCCTGGCCTCGATACGGAGCAACCCGGCCTGATCCTCCTCAAAGGCGTGGGTAAGGGAGTTGATGATCAGGTTGGTCAGTATTTGGGAGAAAGCGCCGGGATAGCTTTCGATCACCAGCTCTTCGTCGCAGTCCACTTCAACGCGGTGGTCGGTCTTCTTGAGCTGAGGCCGCAGACTGAGCAGGATCTCGCCGATATAATCCCGCAATTTGAAGCTGCGTTTCGCCTCCGAAACCTGATCCGCCGCCACCATCTTGAAGCTGCGGATCAAATCAGAGGCCCGGTGCAGGTTCAAAAGGCTCATGTCGACGCCATCGCGGGTGAAGTCCAGGTATTCGTTCAGATCCGAGCGTTTCATCTCACCCTGGCTGAACAGCTCCTTGATGATCCGGTTTTTTTCCGCCATGGTCGAGGTGGCGGACAGGGCCACGCCCACCGGGGTATTGATCTCGTGCGCCACCCCGGCAACCAGCCCACCCAGGGCCGCCAGTTTTTCCGACATGACCAGTTGGCCCTGGGCCTTGTGCAGGTCTTCAAGCGCATCGTGCAGATCCGCATTGGCCTCGGCCAGTTCGGCGGTGCGTTGGATCACTCGGTTTTCCAGGTCTTTATTGAGGCTGGAGACCTCTTCTTCGGCCAGCCGCCGGTCCCGATCCTGAATCTGCAGGCTTGCGGCCATGCGGTCAAAGGCTGCTGCCAGACGACCCAGCTCGCCCCGGCTGTGTTCAAGGCCGGTGCGGGTGGCCAGATCACCGGTACCCAGCCGATCTGCAGCGTTCATGAGTAACCTGACCCGTTTGAGTAACGTAAACTCACCCACCAACCAAGCAGCAATCACCGCCAGAATGGCGGCCAAAACCATTAGAGCGGTATTGCGTAACTGGGCTTTTCGCACTTCTGCCAGGGCCAGGTCTTCGGGCTGACCCAGGCGGATCATCAGGTGCTGTAGCGGCGTATCCTCAAACTGAAGTCGTTTGAAACTGTAGAGGCGGCGCACCCCGTCCACACCCTGCTCCAAAAAGGTGCCTTCCCCGCTTGCGCCGGACATGCGTGCGATCATCTGGGGCAGATCCGGCACCCAGGTGTATTTTTCGGTTTCCGGAAAGCGGGTCAAACGTATGCCCGCAGCGTCGGTCAGGGTAAAGACCGAGCCTTCCGGCAAGTGGGCATCGGCAAAAATCTGACCGAAATAGCGCAGATCAAAAGAGGCCACCAGCACCCCGAGCAGGCCTCCTTCCGGATTGACGATGGGCTGAGCAAATTCCATGACCACATGGCGGCCCTCCGCTACCGTCACCAGATGGTAGCCTCCCATGACAAAGTGCCGCTTGTGCACGGCCTGCTGAAAATACGGCTCCTCCTCGATGCTGGTTAAGGGGCCGGGCCCGGAGACAGCCACAATAGCGCCCTCGGCATCGGCCAGGGCCAGATGTGCATAGGCCGTGTTCGCCCGCAGCATTTCATCCAGCAGCTGGGTACAGGCCGGGGCATCGAGCATTTGCACCTCCCGGGCCCTGGCTAGGGTCGCCAGAAGCAGCCGGGCATTGTCCACCACCCGTTCATGGTGGGTGGCCATGGTTTGGATTTGGCGCAGGGCAGTGTTCTCGGCACTCTGAACCATGCTCTGGCGCAGGGTAAAGCCGGAAAAAAGCAGGATAGCCAGAGCCGGCAGCACTGCGGCCAGCACCAGCAGAATCAGGCTTAGGCGGATAGAGGTTGGGGCAGGAAATCGCATGCATCCTCCAGTAAATCCGGTTCAAGATACGTTTGCGCGCCTGCTCTCCGGTCGGGCCCAATCACTATATCGTGATCTGCCCGCTCGAGACAGCAGGTGGATTTTCGTGCATCGTTTTGAAATAAGAGCAATCTTAGTCAAACATACATACCCATGAATGCAGGTGCAAGCAGTTCACACGAGTTACAAAAATTGGGCCAATTATGGAACATTAATGAAAAGAGACGCAAAATTCAGGATATCTGCACCCGGCCTTGCCGGCGCCGGCTTAAGAACTATTGTTGAAAGTGTTTACCACTTAATTTCAGCCGGGATCCCTGTCCCCTCACTTACCCGGCGCCAATCCAATCAACGGAGGTACACCAATGTTTCGTTCCATGCTGGCCACGGTTGCGGCCCTGTCCCTGAGCACCCCGGCCATGGCTTCGGCCCCTCAGAGCTGGAAGATCGATCCGGCTCACTCTAACTTTTACTTCACTATCGACCACATTTTCTCCAAAGTGCGTGGTTCCTTTGCAGACTATTCTGGTGAGGTAGTCTTTGATCCGACTGATCTGGCCGCAAGCAAGCTGCACTTCGTGGTGCAGAGTGCAAGCATTGATACCGGCATCGACCAGCGGGACGAGCATCTGAAAAGCCCGGATTTTTTCGAGGCCGCCAAATACCCGACCATGGAGTTTACCAGCAGCAGCATCACCCTAAAGGATGGGGTCTACGAGGCCAAGGGAGAAGCCTTGGTCAAGGGCAAGAAATATCCCCTCACCATCCCCTTCACCTATTTTGAACCCAAAACGCACCCGATGATGGAAGGCACCCAGGTGATCGGTCTGAACGCGCAACTGCCCATGGACCGTCTGGCCTATGGTATCGGCGATGAGAAGATGCTGGTCGTGGTTGGACAAAACGCGGATGTGCTCATTACCTTGGAGCTTTTGGACAAGTAAATTCCAGTTTCAGATCAAAGCACAAAATATAAATGCACAAAAAAGGGCTCACCCGTGAACACAGGTGAGCCCTTTGAAGTTTGAGCCGGCTAGTGGTGTATTCCGGCTTCAGATCAAAAAAAGCAACAAGCATGCGCCAAGGCCGACACAGCCGGCGCTTTGACCTGGAAGTGGAATTACAGGATCGGCTTCATCGCGCTCATGTGCATGCGCAACTCAGCACCCACGTATTCCACCAAGGAATTGCGGATGTTGCTGTTGACTGCAATCAACTCCAGGTTGTCGACGCCGTTGTCGTCTTCATCCAGGCCCTCGCCGATCACCTGGGTGTCCAGCTCGGCGATAAAGTCCTTCATAAGGGGCACGGCCTGGTGGGCAAAGAGGTAGCAGCCGTATTCGGCGGTGTCTGAAATGACCACGTTCATCTCGTAGAGCTTCTTGCGGGCAATGGTATTGGCGATCAGCGGTACCTCGTGCAGGCTTTCGTAGTAGGCGGATTCCTCCTTGATACCGGCGGAAACCATGACGTCAAAGGCCAGCTCCACTCCGGCCTTGACCATGGCCACCATGAGGATGCCGTTGTCGAAAAATTCCTGCTCGGGAATGTCTTCATTGCCGGACTCGGTCTTTTCAAAGGCGGTTTCCGCTGTCTGGGCGCGCCAGGTGAGCAGGTTTTTATCGTTGTTTTTCCAGTCTTCCATCATGGTGCTGGAAAAAAAGCCCGACATGATGTCATCCATGTGCTTTTCAAAAAGCGGGGTCAGGATTTCCTTCAGTTCTTCTGCCAGGTCATAGGCGATGATCTTGGCCGGGTTGGAAAGCCTGTCCATCATGTTGGTGATGCCGCCGTGCTTGAGGGCCTCGGTGATGATTTCCCAGCCGTACTGGATGAGCTGCGAGGCATAGCTCTCGTCCACGCCTTCTTCCACCATCCTGTCGAAGCAGAGCAGTGAGCCTGCCTGGAGCATGCCGCAGAGGATGGTCTGCTCACCCATGAGATCGCTTTTCACCTCGGCGATAAAGGAGGACTCCAGCACTCCGGCCTTGTCCGAACCTAAACCGCAGGCATAGGCCTTGGCCAGTTCCATGCCTTCGTCCTGGGGATCGTTTTCGCGGTGCACGGCAATAAGGGTGGGTACGCCGAAACCACGCTTGTACTCCTCCCGCACCTCGGTGCCCGGTGATTTGGGCGCAACCATGATCACGGTGAGATCCTCGCGGATCTGCATGCCTTCCTCAACGATGTTAAACCCATGGGAATAGGACAGGCAGGAACCTTTCTTCATCAAGGGCATGACCGCAGCCACCACATTGGAGTGCTGCTTGTCCGGCGTCAGGTTGATGACCAGATCGGCAGTGGGGATCATCTCTTGGTAATTGCCCACCTTAAAGCCGTTATCCGTGGCGTTTTTCCAGGACTGACGCTTGCTGCTGACGGCCTCGTCCCGCAGGGCATAGGCTACATCCAGGCCGGAATCTCGCAGATTCAGTCCCTGATGCAGGCCTTGTGCGCCGCAGCCGACAATGACGATTTTTTTCCCTTTCAATTTGCCTACGCCTTCAAACTCGGAGGCGTGCATGAAGCGGCATTTGCCCAGTTCTTCCAGTTGTAGCCGCAGAGGCAGGGTGTTGAAATAGTTCTGTGCCTGTTGTGCCATAAGAAGCTCCCTTCTGTGGAATGGTGTATGGTGACATAAGGACAACGCGGTGCAGGTTCAGGCCCTGTCAGCCGCGGGGGTTGTCGGCAAGTGATGCCGGGGTGGGTGTGTTTCCGTGCCCTCGGCATTGCGCACACAAACATTTATACATACCATACCCCGTGTGCTTTTCCCGCTTTTTTCTTGCCAGTTGGCAAGGGGCTTGACTATGCTTGCGTCTAGGCCGCAGGGCCCGAGCCTCGGGCGCGCCTCTTATCCATTTTGAAGGACACACAGCACCATGACAAAGACCTTTTCCGGACAACTTGCCGATATCCGCCTGCCCATCTTCAATGTGCCGCCGCAACCCGAAAAACCGGTGCGCAGCCCCGAGGAAACCGCCCGGCTCAAGGAGCGTATCCGCACGCTTCTGCGCGAGCAGGATGCCGTTTTGGTGGCCCACTACTACACCGATGGCGATCTGCAGGATCTGGCCGAAGAAACCGGCGGCTGTGTGGCCGATTCCCTGGAGATGGCCCGCTTCGGTACCGAACACCCGGCCTCGACCCTGGTGGTTGCCGGAGTGCGCTTCATGGGGGAGACTTCCAAGATACTGAACAATGAAAAGCGGGTCTTGATGCCCGATCTGGCCGCCACCTGTTCGCTTGACGAGGGCTGTCCGATTGAGCTTTTTTCCCGTTTCTGCGATGAGCATCCAGATCACACCGTGGTGGTCTATGCCAATACCAGCGCCGAGGTCAAGGCCCGCTCCCACTGGGTGGTGACTTCAGGCATTGCCCTGCCCATAGTCCAGTATCTGGCGGAGCGCGGCGAAAAGATCCTTTGGGGCCCGGACCAGCACCTGGGCCGCTATGTGCAACGGATGACCGGGGTGGAGATGCTGCTCTGGCCCGGCTCCTGCGTGGTGCACGAGGGCTTCCGCGCCGAGGCCCTGGAAGAGATGATGCGCCGCCATCCTGAGGCCGCAGTGTTGGTACACCCGGAATCGCCGCAGGCGGTGGTGGACCTGGCGGATGTGGTGGGTTCGACCACGGCGCTCATTCACGCGGTGCGGGATCTGCCCAACCCGGAGTTTATCGTGGCCACGGAGCCCGGCATCTTCAACAAGATGCAACAGGTGGCCCCTGAGAAGAAACTCTTTGTGGCGCCCACCGCCGGTGAGGGTGCAACCTGTGAAAGCTGCGCTCGCTGCGCCTGGATGGCGATGAACAGCCTGGAAAAGGTGGCGGAGGTGCTGGAAAAAGGAACGAATGAAATTCTCGTTTCACCCGAACTGGCAGCCAAGGCGCGGGTGCCCATCCAGCGCATGCTCGATTTTGCCGGGAAAATGAAAGAGAAGGCGGGAGCAAAGAAAGAGTAGTTCGGGCTTGCCTCAGTACCTGCTTCGTTACAGGCGCGAACTGTTACGCGCTTAGTGTCTCGCTGGAGGGGCGGAAAGAGCCGCGGCCCTGGTCAATGCCCTGCAGGAGGATGTCCGGGCGATCGTAGAGTTCGGCAATCAGGCCGCTGAGATTGCGGTTGATCAAGAGGCGTATGCTCACCCCGGGCCGGGTGAGCATATCGTAATCGGTGTCCGCATCTCCGGCCACAAACCAGGGGCCAGCCTTGATGAAGCGGTCGATGACTTCGTTCTTCCCTTCCCGGTAGGTAAGTGGATAATCCGCCGCATCCTCGGCCAGCACCACATCGCCTGCGGCCATCCTGGTGCGCACGCCGAAGATGTCGGCCGGATCCAGCGGAAACCCCAGAACCGGGGCCACGGTCTGCACCAGCCATTCGCTGCTGGCCGAGACCACATAGCAGCGCAGGCCATGGCTTTGAAAAAGCCGCATCAGGGCCGGCATCTCGGCAAAAGGCCTAAGGCCGGTTGGATAGGAGGTGCTGACAATGCCTAGCGGCTCAGGCAATTGCGCCTGCAGGCTTTTTGAGACCAGAGGTTCCCGCCCCACCTGTTCAAGAATACGTAGACACAGCCCTTGCAATTCCTGCAGAGAATAGCCTGCCTGCAACTTTGCCAGAAGAGAGAGCACATAGCGCGGCCCCAGGTTGGGCGCGCTGCGCGCATTGGCAACCAGCCAGTAGAAGAGGGCGACAAAGGGCTGGTAGGCCGGGCTTGCCTTGGCCTCCTCCTGCTTGCCTGCCTGGATGAGCGGCCACAATTTTTGGTAATGCGCCAAAATACTGCTGCGCAAGATGCCCCAGGGCCTGCCCGCCATGGCTTCGCCTTCTGCGGGGATCAGCAGCGCCAGGGTATTGGGGCTGATGCGGTAGTGCAAGTCCAGCAGTTGCACCCGGAATACTGCCTGGCCGATATCCCGGAAGATGCAGGTGTTATCAAAATCAAAGACAGCGCAGAGCGGCTCTGCCCCCACGGCCTCTTCCCCTGCCGCCAGCCGGGCCAGCGCCTCCTGGATGCGGGAATAATTTTCAGGACGCCAATTGTCCCTGCCCCTTTCCTGCCCCATGCCGTCCAACTCCCTGGATAACCGCCTTATTAAGAACTATTATGAGCGCCAGGCCTGGCCCAGACGCTCTGAGCTGACCTGCGAAAAGAGCAGATCCTCTTTGCTGCGCGCCTTTTTACTCTCTGCCGGGTAGCCGATGCCCACCAGGGCAAGCGGCTGAATATGCGCAGGCAGGCCCAAAAGTTCCGCCGTGTATGCCGCTGCGCTCTGGGCATCGTTATCTCCACTGCCGCCACTTTCATGGTGTCGCAGGCGCAGTTGCACCCAGCAACTGCCAAGGCCCAGATCCGTTGCCTGCAGATGGAGCAGTAGGGTAGCGATGGAGCAGTCCTCCACCCAGACGTCACTTTGATTGCTGTCGCCGCAGACCGCAATCACCAGCGGCGCATTTTTCAAAAACGCGGCCCCGTGCGGCTTGGCCTGGGCAAGCTTGGCAATGCAGCCCGGATCACGTACCACCACAAAGTGCCAGGGCGTGTTGCCCTTGGATGAGGGAGAGAGCAGCGCCGCCTCCAAGAGCAAGTCTATCTTTTCATCTTCAACCGGCTGGTCGGTAAATCTGCGGATACTGCGTCGTTTTCTTAAAAGATCAAGCAGCATGTAAATCTCCTGCAAAGGGTTCAATCAGGACTGAAGCTGGTTGCCTGCCAGGGCGCTTTGCATTTCTTCCTGAATGGCCGCAATGGCTGCAAGCGGGTCGGCGGCATCGCGGATGGGCCGGCCAATGACCAAATAATCCGCCCCGTTCAATAAAGCCTCACCCGGTGTGCAGATGCGCTGTTGGTCATTGCTCGCCGCACCGATCGGGCGGATACCGGGGGTAACGATGCGAAAGTTCTGACCCATAGTCCGGCCGAACCTTTGGCGCAACATGGCCGCCTCCTGGGCCGAGGCCACAACACCGACGCAACCCAGATGTAGGGCATCATGTGCGCGCTCCTGCACCAGTTCGGCTATGGTGCCGGGATAGCGCAGGGCCTTCAGTTCCGCCTCGCCGCTGCTGGTCAGCACCGTGACCGCCAGAATACCCACGCCGGCGCCTGCGCTCAGGGCCGCCTCCATGACCGGCACCGAGGCATGCACCGTGGTGAAGGTGATGCCGCGGTCGGCAAATTGCCGCACCGCCAGGTGCACGGTTTCCGGGATATCATAGAGCTTGAGATCAAGCATCACCTTGCAGCCCCGGCTGGTAATGGCCTCGACCACGGGCCAGCCCGCGGCAAAAAAGAGCTGCAGGCCAACCTTGAAAAAACGGATCGGCCCGGCCAGACGCTCGATCAGGGCCTCTGCGCTGGAAAGGTCTGCCACATCCAGGGCAAAGATGATGCGCTCTTCCAGCGGGATCGGGGGCAAGTGCTGTTGAGGATCGTTCATGCGCGTATCATCTCCTCCTGCAGCATACGGTCGGCAAAGTCGAAGATAAACCGGCGCTGCTCATCGGTTGCGGCGGCAATACAACTGCAGTGCAGGTTGTGGCTGCTGCGGATGAGCAATTCACAGCGCAGTGTATCCTTGCCCAGAATGAAGGCGGAGTAGAAGGGGGCGCAGTCATCGTGGCCCTTTTGGCTGGGGCCGTGCAGTTCGGGCGGAATGCTCAGAAAAAAGACGCCCTTAAGCGCGCCTGCAATCAGGTTGCGTTTGAGAAAGCTGTCTAGGTTGTCGCGTTCGAGAAAGGATATTTCGTCAATTAAATAGGAGCGCATCAGCTCTCACCGGTTAGGGCAATGTCACGGCTTGGCCGCAGGCAAAACAGTATCCGCGCACTGTACTGAAAGGCAGATCAAAAAACAAGACGGCATCAGCCCCGCACCTGTTTATTGCCCTCATCAAATAGTCTTCACTCCTCGTGCTGAAGCAGCGCTTCCATAACAGCGCTGTGCAAGGCTGATCTTGTTGTAACATTTTTGTAGATTTTTTTGACGATCCGGGTATGGTGCCTGCCAAAAAGGGTTGGTTTTCTGTCTGCGGCTCTGGTGCGCAGGCAGACAATAAAAAAAGCCTGCCGACCTTTAGGGCGACAGGCTTTTCTCAGGCAGGCAGCCTGGCAAAGATGGGAGAGAGGAGTTCCAACCAAATTCTTTTCTATGTGTAGTTGCGTTATTTTCGATGGTGTCGTTTTTTATGTGCCCCCACATTGCCTTTGATACCCCCCCTTGGGATCGTTTCCTTTAACACCCATACCCTTCAGTAAGATCATACCATGATATTTCAAATCACCCTCGTGCCCGCCCGGATTCTCTTAGCGCCGTCAAGAAATCCGTGTCGCCGGAAAGGTGTGTGTCATTCTCGTACTTGTCCTTCCACCCCATATTCTTGAGCCGGAAGATATCGAAGGCTCTGCCCCGTTCGACACCTATCAGTTCGTATGCGTGTTCGATCCTGGTCTTGGCCAGCTTGACGATATGGCCCAAGTCTTCATCTTTCTCCCAGTTGCACAAGGACTGGCGACTTGTATCCAATGCCAGCGCCAAACCGGTGACGCTCTGCTCTTCCCGTGGCGTGGCGGCAAAGTATTCATCCGCCCGTTCCTGTAACTGCTTCGCCGTGTACTTCTTCTGAAAAACCATCGTGTTCCCCTTTTTTAAGTGTCAAACATTGGCCGTAACCCGCCCAGTCTTTTAGAACGGCCCCCCTCTGTATTCCATCACTCCCGAATGGTCTTCCCTTGGCGGTGCATCGCGATGGGGTGGTGAAACGCCACCCCCTTCCCGTTTGGCTCCTTCTTCCATGGCAGACGGTCGCTTTTTTCAAGAAAATCAGCTATGTTTTTATATATGCTGTGGGAGGTAGCGGTCTTGAACGTATTCTGAGGGGCAGGGTTTTTACCTTGGGCATGAGGACTTTTCTCCCGCAGCGAATTTTTCCACATTGTTTTTGCTGCAAATCTTACAGTGTTGACAAGAGCCGCACCGGGCAATACCCTACTTCCATAGCCAAGTGCTTTCTTGACCGCTGGTGCCTCACTCACAAGAGTGAGGGTGGGCAAATGGAGCCATTCAGCCTTGTCAAAAGCCTTGGCTTTTTTCATGTGTCAAACTTTGCACCCATGGCCATGAACTCCCGCTGCCTGGTCTTCCACTGATAATCAAGCACGCCTACATTGCCGTCTCTAAAGAGAGGTTCGAAAAATAGCGGCACCAGTGATTTCCGGCACACAAAATCAATAAATTAGAATGGCTGTTTGACTCAAAAAGTGAATAATTCGAGGTAGCCTAAAATCAATCACCAGGGGCTGCTTGCCCCCCTGTGGTCGAAGTACCCGGCCCACAGTCTGTTGCAGGCGGCCCTTGTACTTCACCGGGCTGGCCAGCACCAACACACTGAGCCCGCTTGCGTCAAAGCCTTCTCCGATCAAAGACAGGGTACTGAACAGTACCGACAATTCTCCTGAGCGGACTTGCTCCACTATGGTCTGACGCTTTTTCTTGGGCGTCTTGCCGGTCAGTATGGCCTCATCCCCATAGCCGGACAGTTCCGCCAAGGCCTTCAGGTGCGCCACCCGGTCTGATGTCACCAGCACCTGACCGTGGGCAGCCGCCCGATCAATACACCCGGCCACCAGCCTATTCCGCTCTTTGCTCTGCACCAAGGCGCCTATCATATCTTGGTAGTCGTCTTCGTACCAGTAGTTGAAGGTGGTCT
>JAUNUN010000031.1 GCA_030538155.1 bacterium | reverse complement strand
GGGCAATCGCTGGGTGGAGCGTATTCTTTCACTGCGACAGACCTGCCGCCTGCAGGGGAAATCCACCTACCATGTGCTGACAGAGGCCATGGATGCCCTGTTCAAAAAACAACCACCAGAGCTGGGCTGGATCAGGGCTGCAGCTTGAAGCAGGGCAATACCCCGTGATTGGTTACCTTTGATTACACCAGGTTTTCCACATAAACCCGATATCCGGTCAGGTATGTTGGATTATATTTGCTTGAGTTCACTCCGCTCGCACCTCTTGCCGCTTCTTAGCGATCTTGGCGTGCCGGTATTTTAGGGTCATGTATGGTGCAATTGTCATGGAAAAACCATGTCCACCACAAATGGCATCATTTTGAAAATACATTGTATTCGGAGGTTGCGCGATGTTCAAACCATCAACGCCTCTGACCGCGTTTTTCCTGTGCAGGGTGCACGGCATTCAAAAGAACAGGCATAAGGATCAGCAAGGCGATGATCCGGTACAGGTGGTGGGTCGCAACATAGGCAGAGTCATACCCCATGGATAAGGCCATGGCTGCCATGGCCTCGACCCCGCCCGGTGCAAAGGCCACCCAGACCTGACCCAGGGGCAGCTGCAGTGCTCTTGCTGCAGCAAGCGCAAAGAGTGCGGAAACTACAATCGAGGTGAACACAATCGTGAGCGAGGCCGAGAGCAGGTGACGAATATCGACCGGAGAGATCATGGTGAAGCGGGAGCCGACTACTGCGCCGGTAATGACAAAACCGGCCAGGAGGAGCGACAGCGGCGGCCGTCCGGAAAGTACGCCAAAGTAGTGGCCCAGCCCGCTGACCATGACCCCGGCAAGCAAAAATCCGGCCGGGATTTTTTTCCGTTCCAGCAGATAACCGGCACCAAGGGCGAGCAGAAAAAGAGCAGCCGCACTCAGCCAGTCAAGGGTTGGAGTGTTTGCTCCTGAGGTGGCCAGGTGATCGAAGGGTAAGATATCTATAAGGAGCGGCAGGCAGGTGATGATTGAAAACAACCTGATCGATTGAATGAAAATAATCGCCCCGGCATCGCCAACTCCTGTTGCCGCCACGGCCAGCGAGTAGGTCATCGCACCGGGAGACGAGGCGAGCAGCGCCGTTTCTTTGTCGTAGCGGAAAAAATGTTTGAGTATCCAGGCTCCGCTCAGGAGAATGGCAACCATGGCGATTGTCAACCAAACAAGGCTCAACGGCCATTTGGCGGCAAGCTGAAAAATATCGTGATTTATACCGGAGCCAAGCGAGCAGCCGATGGAGGCAAAGGCCACATTCCGTATCCAGGGACTGATGGCCGTAGGTATACGGCAAAGTGAGGCCAGGGAAACCAGGATGGTCGCGCCGACAAGAGGGGCAGCGGGCAGCAGCGCACCCAGAGCGCCAAGCGCCAAAGTGAGGATCACCCGCAGGCCCATGCTTAGGTTGACGCTCTGAGTCAGCCTACTGGTCGTCATCGGTAATGAGCTCCTTCTTTCTCGCACATATCTGGTAACGGAGCGGGGTTTCCCGCCGCAGATGACGGAAAATGGATAATTGAACCACCTGCAGGGGCAAAAACAAGCATTTAGATTGACATAGTTAGCTCACGTGATACAATTCGTTTTTTATTGTTTTCTGTCAATTTAACCAAAGGATGTGATGCCATCATGATCGAAGTGGAAGTTAGAGGCGACCTTGAATATGCAATCCGTCAACTGAAAAAGAAAATGCAGATTGACGGCATCAAACGTGAGCTGAAACGGCGCGAGTATTACGAAAAACCCAGCGTAAAAAAACGTCGCAAGGCCGCAGAGGCGCTACGGAAACTTCGTAAGTTCAACCGTATCAGAAGTAGGGTTTGAACAATCAACCCGGCGGTCGGCCCGCCGGGTTTTTTCTATCTTAGGCTATTGTTCTGAGCCGCAATCCCCCACCCCAACTGCCGCTTTTTTTAGACTACCTCACCGTTATCCGGCGGCTGTCCCGTAATACTGTGGCCGCCTACCGCTCGGATCTGACGGATTTTTTCTTATTCCGTGCAGACCGGTTCCCGGAAAGCACATCAATACACAGCAGAGAACAAGTCCAAGCTTATTTGCAGCACTGCCGCGAACGCGGCCTCAGTTCCCGTTCCCTTGGCCGCAGACTGGCGGCCCTGCGTGCCTACTATAACTTCCTGCTTCTACGGGGAGAGCTGAGCAGTAACCCCCTGGCCCTTGTTGATGCGCCCAAGACCGGACTGCACTTACCCAAGGCCTTGTCCGTGCAAGAAGTAGAGGCGCTGCTCAACAGCCCGCGCCAGGATACGCCCATCGGTCTGCGCAACCATGCCATGCTCCACCTGCTCTACGCCTCGGGCCTGCGCGTATCCGAACTGGTCGGCCTGCCGCTTGCCGCCTGCAACCTGGCCGGCGGCCATCTGCGGGTGGAGGGCAAGGGTAGTAAGGAACGCATCATCCCCTTTGCTGTCAGCACCGGCACCGTTCTTGCCGCCTACCTGGAACAGAGCCGTCCGCTGCTGCTCAAGGACAGGCAAAGCCCCTCTCTTTTTGTCTCCAACCGGGGCAAGGCCATGACCCGCATCCGCTTCTGGCAGATTATCCAGCAGGCGGCCCTGGCCGCAGGCATCAGCAAGGAAATCAGCCCCCACACCCTGCGCCACTCCTTTGCCACCCACCTGCTCAGCGGTGGAGCAGACCTGCGCGCCGTGCAGATGATGCTGGGCCATAGCGACATCGCCACCACCCAGATCTACACCCATATCGATACCAGCCGCCTCAAATCCTTCCACAAAAAATTCCACCCGCGCGGCTGATGTCGTCAAGGTTTACCCAACTCCAACACCGGACCAACGCAATGCTGGCAGGCAAGGGTAATATCGAGCCCGGTCAGTGCCTCTTTACGGCCGGCAATTTCTCTCAGCAGCAATTCCGGGTGATTGTTGACCTCGCTGAGGTGGCCGAGTACCAGTTGCCGTAACTGGCCTGCAGCCAACTCGGTTGCCAGTTGCAGGGCCTCGGTATTTGCCAGATGCCCCTGGATGGAGAGCACGCGCTGCTGCAAAGCTAGAGGATAAGGCCCGGCCCGCAGCATGGCCACGTCGTGGTTGGCCTCCAGCACCAGGGCCTGGCAGCGGCTGAGGCTGTGACGGATCAGGCGGGTGATGCTGCCGGTATCAGTGCAATAGCCGAGGCTGTGCAGGCCGTCACTTACGGTGAAGCCAACCGGGTCGGCGGTATCATGGCCCACGCTGAAGGCGTGGATGTGCAAATCCCCAATGGTAAAGGGTTCACCGGTATTGAACTCCCGCCGCTGGGGAATCTGCTTCACCCTGGCCTCTGCGGCGCGGTGGGTCGGCACATTGGCATAGATCGGCAGGTCCAAGCGGCGGGCCAATACACCCACGCCTGCGATATGGTCATTGTGCTCATGGGTGACGAGCACCGCACTCAGACTTGCCGGGTCAATCCCGGCCAAGCGCAGACGGGCCAGCAACTCCTTGCCGGAGAAACCATTATCAATCAGGATACGGGTACATCCGGCCTCCACCAGAGTGGCATTGCCCTTACTCCCACTGCCCAGCACAATACAGCGCAAAATTCTTCCTCTTCAATTGTATTCTCTACTTGCTCAAACACCATGGTCATGCAGCATGGCAAAAGGTTTGCATAGCCCGGCGGCAGAAAATGTGCAAGCTGCACCGGGTCGGCAATACGTCACCCTTGCAGCGGACAGCTACCGCACTCCCGAGTTTCCGGTTGCCAAGCTGCAGAGAATCTGACAAATTACAAAATCAGCAGATTATGGCGCACTCATTTTGCAGACCATGATCAACCCATCGTCTTGTTCAACCCAAGGGAGTCTGTATGAAAAAACTCATTGCCGCTGTAACGATTTTTGCCCTGAGCTGTTTTTTTGCCTCCACCGCCCTGGCTAAAAAAATCACCGTCGCCTGCGATACCAACTTCCCACCCTTTGAATTCAAGGATCCTAAAACCGGCAAACACACCGGCTTTGATGTTGAACTGTGGGATGCCATTGCCAAGGAACTTGGCCTTGACTACGAACTGCAGCCCATGGACTTTAACGGCATCATCCCTGGTCTGCAATCCGGTCAGCTCGATGTGGGTATTGCCGGCATGACCATTAAGCCTGAGCGGGCCAAGGTGATCGATTTTTCCGATGGTTACTACAAGGCCGGTCTCCTGCTTCTGGTACGGACGGACAACACCGATATCAACGGCGTTGAAGATCTGAAAAACAAAGTGGTTGCCACCAAACTCGGCACCACCTCTCCTGATTTTTTGAAAGAAAACGCCGCCACCAAGGAAACCAAACTCTACCCCAACAATGACGCCATGTTCCTGGAGTTGATGAGCGGCGGCGCAGATGCCGTGCTCTTCGACTCGCCCGTGGTCAGCGATTTCATGATGAAAACCGGCAAGGACAAGGTCAAGGTGGTGGGCCCCCTGTATCAGGGCCAGGATTACGGCATCGGCTTTCCCAAAAACAGCGAGCTGGTGGCCAAGGTCAATGGCGCGCTTAAAACCCTGCGCGAGAACGGCAGCTACAACGAACTCTACATGAAGTGGTTCGGCACCGAGCCGAAATAAAGCGAACTCTTTAAGGCTTGCCGGGGTGACGGCTGTTGTGTGCCGCAAACAGCCATCACTCTGGTTTTTCCCTGTCCTTTTTTCCCATCCCGAACCCGCCACACGCCCATGGCCTTTCAATTCGAACCTGCCATCGTCCTTGAAACCTTTCCTATGCTCGTGCGCGGGCTCAAGCTCACCGTGCAAATAACCGTGGGCGGCCTGTTCTTCGGCTTTCTCCTCGGTTCCGCCGCCGGCCTGATGAAAATCTCCCGTAACATGCTGGTCCGCCTGCTGAGCGGAGCCTATATCGAATCCATCCGCGGCACGCCCATGTTGGTGCAGGCCATGTTCCTCTACTACGGCGTGCCCCTGGCCGTTGGTGTGCGCATTGCGCCTATAACTGCGGGCATTATCATCATCGCGGTCAATTCCGGGGCCTATATCGCGGAAATTGTGCGGGGCGCGGTACAGTCCATCAACCCCGGCCAGATGGAGGCCGGCCGTTCCATCGGCCTGACCCGCAGCCAGGCCATGTTCTATGTTATCTGGCCCCAGGCCCTGAAACGGATGATCCCGCCCCTGGGCAACCAGTTCATCATCAGCCTGAAAGACACTTCCCTGCTCATGGTGATCGGTGTGGGAGAACTGATGCGCACCGGCCAGGAAATCACTGCGGTCAATTTCCGCGCCTTTGAAGTCTACATGGCAGTCGGACTGGTATACCTGGCCATGACCATGACCATAGCCAAGCTCATGGCCATGGTGGAAAAACGACTGAGCGTCAGCCGGAGGTAGCAGCCATGATCCATATCCAAAACCTGCACAAGCGCTTCGGCGACTTGGAAGTGCTCAAGGGGATTGACCTGCATGTACGGCCGGGCGAGGTGGTGTGCATTATCGGCCCATCGGGTTCGGGCAAATCCACGGTGCTGCGCTGCATCAACCGGCTGGAGGAGCCCAGCTCCGGCACTATTGTCGTGGATGGTCACGACATTATGGCAAAAAAGACCAATATCAACCTGGTGCGCACTGAAGCGGGCATGGTCTTCCAGCAATTCAACCTCTTTCCCCACATGAAGGTGCTGGCCAATGTGAGCCTTGGCCCCATCAAGGTGCGCAAGATGCCAAAAGATGAGGCCAATACCCTGGCGCGTAATCTGCTTGCCAAGGTGGGCCTGGCCTCCAAGGCGGACAACTATCCGGAACAGCTCTCGGGCGGCCAGAAACAGCGTGTGGCCATTGCCAGAGCACTTGCCCTGCAACCCAAGGTGATCCTCTTTGATGAGCCCACCTCAGCCTTGGATCCTGAGCTGGTTGGTGAGGTGCTGGAGGTCATGCGCCGGCTTGCCCGAGAAGGCATGACCATGGTGGTGGTCACCCATGAGATGGGTTTTGCCAAGGAAGTGGCCGACCGGGTTATTTTTATTGATAATGGCCTCATTCAGGAAGAAGGGCCACCCAAGGAATTTTTCGGCAACCCGAAGAATCCGCGCTTGCGCAGCTTTCTCAGGACGGTGACTGCAGCCTGAACAACATCCGTCCCCTTACCGCGCAGTTTACCGGTCGCGCTGTTTACCTACCGCTGTGTCCGAAGCCGCCGCTGCCCCGGCTGGTTGTATCGAGCTGCGCTACTGGCCGGATTTGCGCCCGCGCCACCGGTGCCAGCACCAGTTGGGCAATGCGGTCACCCCGTTGGATCCGGTATTCCGTCTTGCCCAAATTGATCAACCCCACCTTGATTTCGCCCCGGTAATCGGCATCGATGGTGCCCGGCGCATTGACCACGGTAATGCCATGCTTGATGGCCAAGCCTGAACGAGGCCGCACCTGCAGCTCAAAACCCGGCGGGATGGCCACGGCAAAACCGCTCGGCACCAGGGCAATCGCACCCGGTGCAAGAGCGAGTGGTTCGGAGAGCGCTGCCGCCACATCCATGCCCGAGGCGTATGCGCTGGTGTAGTGCGGCAGCGGCAAATCCTTGCCCGCCGCCTCATCAAGCCAAGTGAAATCAAGTACGATCTCTTGCATCAAGTCCTCCTGCCAATAGAATAATCCTAATAAAAAAAGCCGGTTACCCTGGCAGGCAACCGGCTGTAAGACTATACCCTGCGGCTGTTCTTTATTCCTCGCTTTCGGCCAGGGCAGCCTTGCGGCTCAGTCGGATACGGCCGCGGTTATCGATATCGATCACCTTCACCTTGATGATATCACCTTCCTTGACCACATCCGTCACCTTCTGCACCCGCTCGTTCTTCAACTCAGAGATATGAACCATGCCGTCCGTGCCGGGCAGTATCTGGACAAAAGCGCCGAAATCTTTGATGGTACGCACTTCACCCTCATAGATGCGGCCCACCTCAGGGATGGCGGTCATCTCCTCGATGCGTTTCACTAGGGCATCGGCTGCCTCGGTGCTGTTGCTGAAGATTTTGACGGTGCCGTCATCGTCCACGTCGATTTTGGAGTCAAACTCGGTAGTCATCTCGCGGATCACCTTGCCCCCCGGGCCGATGATATCCCGGATCTTGTCGGGATTGATGCGCAGGGTCACGTAGCGGGGAGCATGTTCGGACACTGCCGCGCGCGGCGTGGCCAGGGCCTCTTCCATCTTGCCGAGGATATGCAAACGACCGTCCTTGGCCTGGTCCAGGGCCCGGCCCATGATGGCACGGTCAACGCCGTCTATCTTGATATCCATCTGCAGACCGGTGATGCCCGCGCTGGTGCCCACTACCTTGAAGTCCATATCGCCGAGGTGATCTTCATCACCAAGGATATCGGTGAGCACTACCACCTGCTCCCCTTCCTTGATCAGGCCCATGGCCACACCGGAAACCGGTGTCTTGATGGGCACGCCCGCATCCATGAGGGCAAGGCTCGCCCCGCAGACCGTGGCCATGGAGGAGGAGCCGTTTGATTCCAGCACCTCGGACACCACGCGCAAGGTATAGGGAAAGCTGTCGCCCGCGGGCAGCACCGCCTCCACACCGCGTCTGGCCAAAGTGCCATGGCCGATATCGCGGCGGCTGGGCCCGCGCAGCGGCCGTACCTCGCCCACGCAGAAGGGCGGAAAGTTGTAGTGGAGCATGAAACGGCGATAGGCATCGCCGGCCAAACCTTCCACGTGCTGTTCATCGCGTTCGCTGCCCAGGGTGCTGATCACCAGGGCCTGGGTCTCGCCACGGGTAAACAGGGCCGAGCCATGGGCCCTCGGCAGTACGCCCACCTCGCAGGTGATCGGCCGCACATCGGTAAAGGCGCGTCCATCAATGCGGCGGCCCTGCTCCACAATCTGACTCCGCATTCGTTTTTTGCGGTACTCGTCCAAAAATGCGCCGATCTGGCCGGCATCCTCTCCGGCCTCTTCCGCGAGTTGCGCCTGTACTTCCTGACGCAGATTGCCGTAGCGATCGGAACGGGCCATCTTCTCGGCAGTTTGCAGCACCTCTTCAATGCCGGCGGCAGCGGCCTGTTCCACCTTGGCCTTGAGTTCTTCATTCACCTCCGGCGGAGTGACCGTCCGCTTCTCCCTGCCGATTTCGTCCTGCCACTGGATCTGCACATTAATCAGGGGCTGGATACCGGCATGAGCGAAGAAAATGGCCTCCAACACCTCGTCTTCACTGGCCTCCTTGGCCTTGCCCTCCACCATGACCACGGCATTGCGCGTGCCCGCGACCACCAGGTTGATGGCGGCTTTTTCCTGCTGCGCCTTGCTGGGGTTGAGCACATAGCTACCGCCGATATAGGCTACCCGAGCAGCGGCAATCGGGCCTGCAAAGGGGATATCGGAAAGGGCCAGGGCCATGGAAGCGCCGTTCATGGCGAGCACATCCGGCTCCACCTGTGGGTCGGCCGAGAAGACCGTGGCAATCACCTGGGTCTCGGAGGAATAACCGTCCGGGAAGAGCGGTCTCAGCGGCCGGTCGATCAGGCGGCAGGTCAGGGTCTCCCGCTCGCTGGGACGGCCGATTTCGCGGCGAAAATAGCTGCCCGGAATGCGGCCGGCCGCATACATTTTTTCCTGGTATTCAATGGTCAAGGGCAAAAAACCGAGATTTTTCGACTCCTTTTCCGCCACCACCGTGACCAGCACCATGGTCTCGCCGCAGGACACCACTACCGAGCCGTCTGCCTGCTTGGCCATTTTACCGGTTTCAAAGGCAATGCTCTGATCACCAACCTGCGCTGTTACTGTGCGTATCATGTTTCTTACTCCCTGGAGCCGGATGCTTCCGACATCCGCTTGTGCAAAATACGATGGCAGCCGAGCGCGATTCACCCCGTCACAAAGTCACAAAGAAAGAAGGAATATGAAGCTGTATTCCGCCTATCTTCGTGCCTTTGCAATAGTGTGCCGGCCGCGCCAGCTCCACCTGAAAAAAGGGCGGGAGAATACCTCTCCCGCCCTCGACCTCACTTAAAGAAGAACACTTACTTACGGATACCGAGTTCCTGAATCAGGGTGCGGTACTTGGCGATATCCTTTTTCTGCAAATACTTGAGCAGATTGCGGCGTTGGCCAACCAGTTTCAAAAGCCCGCGACGGGAGTGGTGATCCTTGGCATGGGTCTGAAAATGCTCGGTCAGATACTTGATCCGGTCTGTCAAAAGGGCAATCTGCACCTCGCAGGAACCGGTATCAGTTGCATGGGTTTTGAACTGCTCAATGATTTCTTTTTTCTTCTCTGTTGTCTGCGCCATGCAGAACCTCCTGTTGTCCTTCTGCTGCCAGCGAAGCGTTTTCCCTCGGCCTCTCTGGAGTCTGGATACGTGGCCCGCTTGCATCTGCTTCAGAGGGTTGGAGCAGGTTCGGACCGTTTGCGCCTGTATACCGCATTTGGCGGAGATCAGGCAAGGTGAAATCAATTTGTCGCAGGCATTACAGCCTTTGCCGCCCTGGCAAGGGCTTCTTCCACGCTCATCCTGGCGGCAAGAAGAGATTGTGCGCCCGTGTCCTCAGCACTGCCAAAAAGGAGCCGGCCATCCAGCGCCTCGGCCACCTCAAAACCGCTGCTTGCAGTGCGGCGCAGGCTGGTGAGATGCGCACCGCAACCCAAGGCATTGCCGATATCCGCCGCCAGCACCCGAATGTAGGTGCCCCGACTGCAAGTGACCGCAATCTCGAGCTGACAGCTCTCCGCTACATAGTCAAGTGCTTCCAGACTGTAGATGTGCACAGGCCTCGGCGGTTTATTGATCATTATGCCCTTGCGGGCATAGTGGTAGAGCGGTTTGCCCTTGTGCTTCAAGGCTGAAAAAGGCGGCGGCACCTGCCGTTGCTCGCCGGTCATGGTGCTCAGGCAGGCGCGGATGGCATCCATAGTTACACCTTCTACCGGCCGGGTGCTGGTTACCTCGCCTTCCGGATCCTGGGTGCTGGTCTCCACCCCAAGCTGTAGCCTGGCGGTATAGCGTTTCTCGCCCTCCATGAAATCCGCGATATGACGGGTTGCCTCCCTGCCCGCACAGAGCACGAGCAGGCCGGTGGCAAAGGGGTCGAGCGTGCCTGCATGGCCTACCTTTTTTATGCCGAGCAAGCGCCGCAGCCTGCGTACGACGCTAAAGGAGGAGCACCCTGCCGGTTTATCCACCAAAAAAACGCCGCTTGCGGGCTGTGTTTCCGCAAGGGGCGGCACCGGCTCGACTGTCATTTTTTGTGGCTGCGGATACCGGCGACCAGGTGGGGCAGGAGCACATCTCGCACTTCATCCATGCCGGCATTGCGCACCGTGCAGCCGCTGGCGTTTTTATGGCCGCCACCACTGAATTTTGCAGCAATACAGGAGACATCGCAGCGGCCCTTGGCACGCAGGCTCACGGAAACATGGCCCGGCTCGATCTCCTTCAGGAATACCGCCACCCGTACCGAGTGAATGGCCCGGGGGAAATTGATAAAGTATTCCGTATCTTCCATGGTGGTGAAGGTTCTGTCGCGCATGGCCCGGCTTACGCGAATGATGGCGATACGATCCTTCTCATACATTTCCAGGGTGGCCAGCACTTCCCGCAAGAGACGCAGCCGCCCAAGGGTTGAATCGTTGTAGAGCTTGTTGGCCAGATCTGCCGGATCTGCGCCGCAGCGCACCAATTCTGCCGCCACCTCAAAGGTATGACTGCTGGTGCCGGCGTAATGGAAGGAGCCGGTATCTGTACTGATGGCCACATACAGGCATTCCGCCGCCTCGGGCGAGACAGTCGCGCCCAGGGCCTGGGCCAGATCAAAAACCATTTCTCCGGTGGCCGCACTTTTGGGAGCAATCCAGTTATAGTCGCCAAAACCGGGGTTGCCGTGGTGATGATCGATCACCAGGCAGGGAGGACAGGCAAGCAGTTCAACGCCAAATTTGCCCAGCCGTTTGGCATCACCGCAGTCAAGGGCAATGAGAGCGCCGTCTGTGCCGGCTATGCGCATGAAATCCTGGACGGTGACGATATCGGTCTGCACTCGGCCGGAGCCCGGCAAAAAACGGTAAGCAGCCGGTACGGCTGCCTCAAGATAGCAGAGCACCTCCTTGCCCATACGCTCCAAAATATCGGCAAGGGCCAAGAGTGAACCAAGCGCGTCCCCATCCGGATTGTAGTGGGTGCAGAGGACAAACCTTCCTTTTTCCCGCACGATGCGGACTATGTCTTCGTCAGGCTGGGCCACGTCGGCGTTCATGCTCCAGTTCGGTGAGCAGTTGTTCCACCCGCTGGGCCTCTTCGGCAATATTGTCGTAGTAGAACATCAGCTCAGGGGTGTAGCGCAGGTTGAGCACCTTGGCCAAGTGGCTGCGAAAAAAGCCCTTGGCCTTTTTCATGCCTTCCATGGTGCGCCTGTTCTCCTCTTTGCTTGCTGCAGTAACGTAAATTTTTGCGGTCTTGAGATCCGGGCTTACCTCCACCCGGGAAATGGCGGCACCGCTCAGACGCGGATCAGCCGCCCGCTGCAAGAGGAGCAGGGTCAACTCGTTCTTGATTGCCTCGGCAACCCGCTTGGGGCGCGAACTGGCCGGACGCCCCAGCTCAGGCAGTTTGAAATCAAAATCCATAGAGCCTGCTACAGCGTAGCCTCCACCTCGTCGAGGACAAAGGCCTCAAGATGATCCCCGAGCTTGATATCGTTAAAGTTTTCCACCCCGATACCGCACTCGAAACCGGTGAGCACTTCCTTGGCATCGTCCTTGAAACGCTTGAGCGAGCTGATTTTGCCGGTAAACACCACCACACCGTCGCGCAGCACCCGCACCCTGGCGTTGCGCACCATCTTGCCGCTGATAACCGCGCAACCGGCAATGAGCCCGACCTTGGGCACCTGGAATGTATCGCGCACCTCGGCCGTGCCGATCACCCTCTCCTCATAGGTGGGCTCAAGCATACCCTTCATGGCCTTTTCGATGTCTTCCAGGGCATGATAGATGACGTCATAGGAACGCACATCCACGCCCTCGTGTTCGGCCAGTTCCGTTACCTTGACCGAAGGCCGCACATTGAAGCCGATGATAATGGCGTCCGAGGCGGCAGCCAGGTGGATATCACTCTCGGTGATCGAGCCCGTACCCTCATGCAGAGAGCGAACCCGGATAACGTCGGTGGACAGGTTTTCCGCTGCCTGGCCGAAAGCCTCCAGGGTACCCTGCACATCGGAACGCAGGATAACCCGCAGTTCCTTGACATCCTGTTCCGCCATTTTCTCAAAGAGATTATCAAGCGAAACCTTGGAAACGGAGGCAAGTTCGGTTTCACGCGCCTTAAGCTGCCTGGCCGAGGCCACGGATTTTGCCATCTTTTCGTCGGTAAGCACCACGAACTCGTCACCAGCCTGGGGTACGCCGGAAAGCCCCTGCACCTCCACCGGAATTGAAGGCCCGGCCTCTTCGACCTGATCGCTGCGCTCGTTGATGAGCATGCGCACCTTGCCGCTGAACATGCCGGCCACGAAGTTGTCGCCGGGCCGCAGGGTTCCCTCCTGCACCAGCACCGTGGCCACTGGGCCGCGTCCCTTGTGCAGTTGCGCCTCGATGACCACACCCTTGGCCTTACGCGAAGGATCTGCCTGCAACTCAAGGATTTCTGCCTGCAACTGGATGGATTCCAAGAGATTGGCGATACCGATCCCCTTCTTGGCCGAGGTCTCACAGTAGATGGTCTGCCCGCCCCAGCCCTCCGGAATGAGGCCATAATCGCTCAATTCACGGCGTACCCGCTCAGGGTCGGCACCGTCCTTGTCGATCTTGTTGACGGCCACCACTATGGGCACCTCCGCCGCCTTGGCATGCGCAATGGCCTCCTTGGTCTGCTCCATGACGCCGTCATCGGCAGCCACTACCAGAACCACGATATCCGTTACCTTGGCGCCACGGGAACGCATCTCGGTAAAGGCGGCGTGGCCGGGCGTATCCACAAAAGTCAGGCTGCCGGACGGACCCTGCACGTGGTAGGCACCAATGTGCTGAGTAATACCGCCCGCCTCGCCCAAGGCAACGTCGGTCTTGCGGATGGCGTCCAGAATGGAGGTCTTGCCGTGATCGACATGGCCCATGACGGTAACCACCGGCGGACGCGGCATGGCCTCGCCGCCCTGCTCCTCTTCCAGTTCCTGAAACGCCTCAACCTCAAGTTCCGCATGCATGGCCTGCTCGACCTCAAAGCCGAAGTCTGTGGCAACCAGCGCTGCAGTATCCACATCCAGGGCCTGGTTGAGGTTAGCCATTACCCCAAGGCGCATGAGCGCGGAAATGACCTCACTGGCCTTCACACTCATGCGCTTGGCCAGATCGCCCACGGAAATGGTTTCCACCACTTTGATGCGGCGCTTGATGGCCTTGGTTTCCGTTACCGACTGGGCTGCTTCGCGCTCGGCCCGCAGGTCTTTTTTCTTCCTGCCCTTACGATGACGGATAAATTCACCGTCAGCGTCGTGACCAGCCATTTCACGACCCTTGCCCTTCCTGCCGCCCCTGGCGGTACGCCTGTCTACCGTTTCCTCTTCAGGCTGAATCGCAACCACCCTGCGGCCTTTGCCCTTCTTGCCGCGTGCATCGGCACGACCGCCGGCATCCTGCGCTGCCCCCGGATCGGCTGCCGTCTGCGCTGGACGGCTGCCCGGTCTTGCCGCAGAGGGTCTGGAAGGCCTTCGTGGTTCCGGCCGTGTGGGTTCGCTCTGGATGGGAATGACTACCCGGCCAATGATCTTTGCCAGAGGTTTGGGTCGTTCCGGCACAACAAGGGCTTGGGCTGATTCATCCTTGGCCTCTTCATCCGGCATTGGCCCGGCAGCCTCCTCCACTGCCTGCTCTTTTTCAGCGTCCGCATCCATTGTTTCGGGCTCCGGCACTTCCGCGACCGCTTCAACAGCAGCAGCCTCTTGCTCCGGGGCATCTGTCGCCTGGGCAGGCGCCGGCTGCTCGTCCACTTCGCCTCCGGCAGGAGCAACAGCTTGGGCAGGCTCTGCCGCGGCCTCCAGCTCCTCTTCCTGCGCCGGCTCTCGTGCCGCCCTCAGCTCAGTTACAGATGCAGCTGCTTCTACTGCTTCAGTCTGTGCTTCTGCCTGTTCTTCCGGAGTGGCAGCTTCCAGTTCGACATCCGGTCCCGCAGCCGTGTCCAGCTTGTCGAGCAGTCTGGCCTCAGCGGCCTGGGCCTCTTCTTCAAGCGCCCTGGTTTCGGCCAGTTCCTGCTGTTTGGCGGCCTCTTCCTTGTCCGCCTTGGAGCGGCGACGGATGACGGTAGATCCCCAGGGACTATTGCTGTCGGCCCGGCCTTTCGTCTCGATTCTGCCCACCGGCGCAACATTGCTCACTGCGGTGCCGCCTATTTTTTTGCGGATATCAGCCGCCATCTCTTCTTCGACTGTGGAACTGTGGCTGACCACTGGATACCCCAACTCAACCAGACGATCGGCCAGATCCTTGCTTTTCATTCCCAATTCCTTTGCCAGATCGTATATTCGAACTTTAGCCATGTACCACTTCCCTCCTCAGCAACCTGTCTGCTTCCGCACCCATTGCCGCCATCTGCTGCGGCACAGAACCGCAACAGACGCAATGTCTGTCAATGGCCTGGAACCGCTCCATTGACTGGATTATCCTGAAGCGTATCTTCCTGCGCCTCTTCTTCCGGCTGTTCCTGTGCCGGTTCCGGCGCAACCGTCTCTACAACTGCGGCCGGCTCTTCCTTGGGCAACTCGGGCGACTCAACCTCCGCGGCACGTTCCTGCAGAGCCTTGGCGATGTCCTCATCCAAGCGAATCAACTCGGCCAGCCTGTCGCTCTCCATCTCGGTCAGCATGGCTGCGGTCAGCACGCCTGCGGCAAAGAGCTTGTCCGCCATGTTCTCGTCAATGCCCTGCACCGCCAGCAGACTGCGGTAGCCGGGATGCTCCAAATTATTGTAGCGCTGCTGGCTCTTCACATCAATACGCCAGCCCAAAAGTCGGTAGGCCAGTCGCACATTTTGCCCCTGGCGACCGATGGCAAGCGAGAGCTGGTCATCCGGCACCACTACTAAAAGTGCCTTGCGCTCCTCGTCCACCACCACCATATTCACCTGGGCCGGAGCCAAGGCATTGCACACATACTTGGCAGGATCCGGGCTCCAGGGCACAATATCGATGCGCTCTCCCTGCAGTTCCTGCACCACGTTCTGCACACGCGAACCTTTCAGGCCCACGCAGGCACCGACCGGGTCCACATCAGACTCCAAAGAGGACACCGCAATTTTCGCCCTGAAACCAGGATCACGGCTCACGCCCATGATCTTGACAATGCCCTCGGCAATCTCGGGCACCTCCATCTCAAAGAGCTTGGCCAAAAACTCGTTGCTGGTGCGGGTCAGGATGAGTTGGGCATCGCGGTAGCGGGGCTTACTGTCCCTGCCCTGGGTCTGGCCCTCTTCGTCACTGCTGTCGCGATTGCTGCGCCGCACCTGTTCCAGATAGGCGCGGATGCTGTCGCCCTGCTTGAAGGAGCGCTTGGGGATCTGGCCGTCGCGAGGCAAAAGCGCGTCGGTGCGGCCAAGGTTGACGATCATGTCGCCGCGCTCAAAGCGCTGAACAATGCCGTTGACCACCGTGCCTTCCCGCTCGCGATAGAGGTCGTAGATAACTTCCCGTTCGGCCTCGCGCATGCGGTGGATGATGACCTGTTTGGCCGACTGGGCAGCAATCCGGCCAAGGTCGGCAATGGTGGTGAGTTTTTCGCCGATATCATCGTCCAACCCGGCTTCCGGGTCGCGCAGGCGAGCCTGTTCCAGTGAAATTTCGCGGTCTTCGTTGAAAACCTCTTCCACCACGGTGCGGTACTGGAAGACTTCAATTTCACCCAATTCCTCACTGTACTGCACCTCTATATCGCGCTGGCCGCCATATCTTTTCTTCACCGCCGAACGTACCGCTTCTTCAATGGCGTCGATCAGCATGGCGCGCTCTATGCCCTTGTCCCGGCAAATCTGGTCAATAATCTTACGTAATTTTTCCGTACCCACCATAGCATTCCACCTTCACAGGCAAAGCGCGTGTTTCAGCGCCTGCCTCGGTTCTGCGAGTCAGTCCAGGGTCAACCGCGCCCTGGAAATCTGCTCTCTGTGCAGAGTCAGTTTGGTATTATCCACTAAAAGAACAACCTCATCACCCTCAAGGCCCTGCAGGGTGCCGACCAGCACCTTGCCCATGCCGCTGTCCTGGCGCAGTTTGATGCGAACCTTTCGGCCGGCGAAACGGGTGAAATCCTGCGGCCTTTTCAACGGCCGCTCCAGGCCCGGAGAAGACACTTCCAGCACATAGGCATGGTCGATACAGTCCTCCACCTCAAGATAGGCGCTGATTTCGCGGCTCACGCCGGCGCAGTCGTCAACGGTGATGCCGCCCTGCTTGTCGATGAAAAGGCGCAGCACCCAGCCCTGGCCCTCACGGCGGAACTGGATCTCCACCAGCTCCATGCCCAAGTCGGTCAGGAGCGGAGCAGCAAAGGCTTCAAGCCTGGTAATTAGAGCATCCGATGAAGTATACACAAAAACCTTGCCGGTAACGTCGTTCATGCCGGGCGGCTTGCAGGTTTCTTGCGCAACAGCAAAAAAAAAGCGGGCAAAGCCCACTTTTCAGCAAACCGCAAATCCCTTTCAGAAAAAGCCTCAGCCAGGCTGGCAGCAACGTGGCCATTGACTGGAGCGGGCAACGGGGATCGAACCCGCGACCCCAAGCTTGGGAAGCTTGTGCTCTGCCAACTGAGCTACACCCGCCCTCAATTCCTGAAAAGTCAAGAATCATAAAATATGAACGGAAAATTGTCAAGCAACAACACAAGGATGATCACCACCGTCGGTACTGACTTGCTCCTTGGCGGCCGGCTGTCAAGCCCCTTTACAGGTGAGCGGCGCAGGGTATAATCGAGCACATGGAAATAATCACTTCCCACATGGGCACAGATTTTGACAGCCTGGCCGCCATGGTTGCCGCCAAAAGGCTCTATCCCGAGGCCGAACTGGTTTTCTCCGGCTCGCAGGAGAAAAATGTGCGCGAATACCTGGCCCAGGAATTCGACAACCTGCACGTTTTCACGAAAATCAGGCACGTTCCGCTGGAACGTGTAACCCGGCTCATCCTGGTGGACACGCGCCGGCGCGGCCGCATCGGCCCCCTGGCCGCCTGCCTGAACAACCCCGGCATTTCCATCCACATCTACGACCACCACCCTGCCCATGATGACGATATCCCCGGCAAAGTGGAGCAGATCGCGCCCTATGGCTCCACCACCACCCTCATGACCCGCCTGCTCAAGGAGCGCGGCTATCGCCTCGATGCCCGGGAATGCACCCTCATGGCCCTGGGCATCTATGAAGATACCGGAGGTTTTCTCTACTCCTCCACCACCATGGAAGACCTGCATGCCGCAGCCTGGCTGCTGCAGGGCGGAGCCAACCTGGATATCGTTTCCCAGTTCTTCTTCCGGGAACTGACTACCAAGCAGATCAGCCTAATTGGCCAGTTGCAGGAAAACAGCCGCCTCTATGTGATCCGTGGGGTGCATGCGGTCATCACCCGGCTGGCACTGGACGAATACATCGACGACTTCGCGGTTTTGGTGCAGCGCTGCATGAACGCAGACAACCTTGATGCGATCTTTGCCTTTATCGACATGCAGGGCAAGACCCATCTCATCTGCCGCAGCCGCATTCCGGAGATCAATGCGGGCGCCGTTGCCCGCGAATTCGGCGGCGGCGGCCATGCCTCGGCGGCCTCTGCCACCATTACGGATATGACCCTGTTTCAGGCAGAGGAAAGCCTGATCGGCCTTTTGCACAGCCACATCAGGCCCAAAGCCATTGCCGGTGAGATCATGAGCACGCCGGTGCTGACCGTTACCCCGGAAATTACCATCAGTCAGGCCGCCCGCGTCATGACCAGATACAATGTCACGGTTCTGCCGGTGGCGCGTCTGGCCGGCAGCCCGGACGGCAGCCTGCCGCCAAGCGGCCTTTTGGGCATGATCTCCCGCACCGTGGTGGAAAAGGGCATCTACCATGAGCTGGGCCATGTGCCTGTGGCCGAATACATGACCACCGGCATTGCGGCGCTGACAGAGGAAGCTACCCTGGCCGATATCCAAAAGGTAATGGTGGAAAACCGGCAGCGGCTCATTCCGGTGCTGCACGAGGAGAGCATCGTGGGCGTCATTACCCGCACCGATCTGATGGGCCTGATCGTCAATGACCCGCGCAATGTCTCGCCGGATTTGCTGCGGGAAGACGAAAACCCTTCGGTCAAGCGGGGCCGCAACCTCAGCAGCCTGATGGCCCAGCAATTGCCCCGGGAGATCATCGTGCTGCTGCGGGAAATCGGGGAGATTGCCAAGGCGCAGCACTGCCAGGCCTTTGTTGCCGGCGGCTTTGTGCGCGACCTGCTCCTGCACCACAAAAACATGGACATCGACATCGTCATCGAAGGCAGCGGCATCGCCTTTGCCAATGCCCTGACCAAGGAACGGGGCGGGGTGGTGCACCCGCACGAAAAATTCCGCACCGCCACCGTGGTGCTGCCGGACGGCATGCGTATCGATGTGGCCACGGCCCGGCTGGAATACTACGAACACCCCGCAGCCCTGCCCACGGTGGAACTCGGCTCCATCAAGCTTGACTTGTTCCGGCGCGATTTCACCATCAACGCCATGGCCATCCACCTCAATCCCGAGCGTTTCGGCACCCTGGCAGACTATTTCAACTCACAAAACGATCTCAGGGAACGACGCATCCAGGTTTTGCACAACCTCAGCTTTGTCGAGGATCCGACCCGCATTTTCCGCGCCATCCGTTTTGAAAGCAGGCTCGATTTTCAGATCACCCGGCATTCGGAAAAGCTGATCAGAAACGCGGTGCGTCTCAACCTGCCCGAGCGTATTGAAGGTCACCGCTTTCTCCACGAACTCAAACTGATTTTAAACGAAGATGACCCGATCCCGGCTCTGCGGCGCATGGAAGACTTGCAGCTTTTCCCCTTTCTCTGGCCTGATCTACAGCCGGATTTCAAGGTAGACCGCCGTTTTCTCCACGTGCTCGCCACGACCTCGCAGATGCTTTCCTGGTTTCGCCACCTCTATCTAAAAGACAACGTGGAACAGTGGCTGGTCTATCTGCTGGCCATCATGAGCCGGGCCAGGGTCAAGGATCTGGATAGTTTCTGCGAGCGCTTTGAAATGCCGGAAAGACAGCGTCAGCTCGTGGTGCAGCAGAAACAAAGGGCGGAAAAGATTGCCCAGGATCTGCACAAACGTCCCTATGTCCGGGACAGCGAAATCAACTGGCTTTTAAGCGAGTTATCCAATGAAGGCCTACTCTATCTCATGGCTATTGCCAGAAGGAGACACATCCAAAAGGCGGTATCGCTCTATGTAACCAAGTTACGTGGAAGACCTCTGCTGATCGGCGGCGAAGAGCTTAAGGCCATGGGCTATCGACCAGGGCCCAGCTTTGGCGTCATGCTCAAGCACCTCTTGGAAAAGCAGCTTGATGGCGAGGTGAAAAGCGCGGCCGAGGCCGAGGCCTTCATCCTGAGCGAGTACCCGCTTAAGCCTCCGCAAAAAAAAGAAGCGCCCTGATTTGATCTCGCCTTTCCGGGGATGCTTCTTACCTGTATGGATATTCCGTCAGCGGGCTGCCAGCTGGATTCTATCTCTTCCCGCTTCGTGCCCGCCTGACAGTGTGAGAATATATGCCTGCACTTTTTGGAGATTGACTGTGTATGAATATTGATATGAATGCCCTCTTGCTGCAGATCATCATTCAGGCCCCGCCCCTGCTCTTTGCCCTGACCATGCATGAGCTGGCCCACGGCTATATCGCCTACCGGCTGGGTGATCCCACCGCCAAGATGGCCGGCCGCCTGACCATGAATCCCCTCAAGCACCTGGATCCCATTGGCGTAATTGCCTTTATCATCATGAAAATCGGCTGGGCCAAGCCGGTGCCGGTGGATCCGCGCTATTTCCGCAATCCACGCAAGGATATGCTTACCGTGGCCCTGGCAGGTCCGGCGGCCAATGTGCTCTTGGCCATTGCCAGCGCGGTGCTGGTGCAGTTTCTGGTGCGCTTCCAGTTCTTGCCCTTTGCCGTACTCCAGCCGGTAGCGCATATGCTGGTGGCAAGTGTGTGGATTAATCTGATGCTGGCGGTGTTCAACCTGCTGCCCATCCCGCCGCTGGACGGCTCAAAAATCCTGATGGGACTGTTACCGCCCCAGGCCGCCTACAGCTATGCCAAGCTGGAGCCCTTCGGCTTTATTTTGGTCATCGGTCTTTTCTATACCGGGGTGATCGGCCGGCTGATCATGCCCATCATCCGCTTTTCAAACAACCTGCTGCTGGGATAATTCCAGTTTTAGAGAAAAGCATTTTCTCTACCGGGTACCGAGTAAGCGCTGGCCGGCTCAGTATAAAAACCGTTTGATCTTGTGGGTTGCGGTCTTGATGAAGGGTTCGGGCCGTTCCACCACCCGGTTGATGCGGGAAGTAATCGGCAAACCTTCGTTGATGTCACGGCGCATCTCTCCCAGAAGCCGGTTCAGATATTCCTGTCGTTTGGCCACGGTCTCGCCTTCGGTTTTGCTGTCCAGGTATTCATAATCCGGATACACAAGGGCCTCCAGAAGGCCGTTGTTCTCCACCACCAGGGATTCCATCACAAAGGGAAAGGCATTGAGTTTGTGCTCGATGGCCTCGGGATAGATGTTTTCCCCGCTGGAGAGGACAATCACCGACTTGGAGCGGCCGCTGATAAAGAGATTGCCCAGTTCATCCAACCGGCCCAGGTCGCCGGTGCGCAACCAGCCGTCCGGCGAGAGGGCCTCCAGCGTTGCCTCAGGGTCATTCATATAACCCTGCATGATATTGGCGCCGCGGGCACAGATTTCACCGATACCTGTTTCCAGATCAGACTCTTCGATGCGCAGTTCCACGCCCGGAGCAGCCTTGCCTGCCGAGCCCGGCGCAATGGTGCTGTCGCCAAAGGGGCCGCCTGTAAGCAGCGGTGAGGCCTCGGTGAGGCCATAACCCACTAAAAAGGGCAGTTCTGCCTCGCGCAGAAAACGCTCCACCTCCGGGCTGAGGGCCGCGCCCCCTATGCCCAACACCTGCAGACGGCCGCCGAAAAACTCCATCAGTCTTGCCCCTGCTTTACGGAAAAAGAGCCGCCTTGCCATGCCCAAACGGCAGATAAAACCCATGACCTTGCTTTTCTCCAACTGGGCGGCAATGCGTTTCTTGTAGATTTTTTCCATGATCAGGGGCACCACCAGCATGGCCTGAGGGCGCTCGTGGGCACATATTTTCTGTAAGACCGCCGGAGTCGGTGTTTTAGCGGCATAGGCGATGCGGCAGCCCCGGATAAGCGGCATGAGAAAACCCACCGTAAACTCATAGGCATGGGAGAGCGGCAAGACCGACACAAAGACTGAGCCGGGTGCGAGCTGGATGAGTTTCGCCGTGGCGTGGGCATTGGCGCAGAGATTGGCATGGCTGAGCATGACCGCCTTGGAAAAGCCGGAGGTGCCGGAGGTATAGAGGATGCCGGCCAGATCATCCGGCATCACCTGCGGGAAGGGTTCCTGATTCTGGCCGGATTGCAGCAAAATCAAGCCTTCCTGGAGAAAGGCGCTAAATGGAGTCAGATTCAGCAAACCGGTTTTATCCAGGCTGTCATCCAGGCTGATCAGGGTCTGGAGCGGCTTTTTTAGCTCATAGATTTTTTCAAACTGCCGCTTGCCGATAAAAAGAGTATCGCAGCCGGCCTGGCCCAGGATATGGCGGACATCGGCTGCCGGACTTTCAGGAAAAACAGGAACTGCACTAGCCCCTAAACGCACCACAGCGAGGTAGGCAATAGCCCAGTGGTGGGAATTTTCTCCCAGGATAGCTACCCGGCTACCTGGGCCTGTCCCGGCCTGCCGCAACCTGAGCGCCAGAGCCAGGACATGTTCATGCAGAGAGCTGTAGCTGAGAGGCTCTTCCAAAGCAATGCCAATGGCGGGCTGAGCGCCGAACTGGGAGCAGCTCAAATCCACCAGATCATTGATGGTAGTAGTGTCGGCGCGCACAACCGGCAAATTGGCGTCCCCACCCTCTGGGGTATTTAAAATATCTTCTTTTATTTCAGGAGATTGACCGCCAAGCCCTGTTTTCCGTCCTGAAAGCTCCTGCTTTGTCTCTGCCACAACATGCCTCCTTTCGAAGGAAAAACCCTTTCGCCTAATCGTATCCATAACGCATTTATTCAAAAAAATAGAGCAATTTCCTTGACATGCCAAAAAAATGACGTTTATGGTGAGAAGGCTTGTACACTTCAAGTTTTACCCCAACCTCAACACCTCAGGTCGACCATGCGTCTTCTTCAAAACGCCCTGACGGGTCTGCTTAGCCTCTTGCTGGTTATGCCCTTGGTGCCATCCAGCCTTGATGCTGCACCAAGCAAACAACGTTTGGCTGATCAAAGTAAAACCAAGGCCGGTGTTGCTGCCCCAGTGGCCCGCAAGGCGCAACCGGCAGCCAAGAAAAATACCAAGGCCACGGCCAAAAATGTCCGCACGGCAAAGCCGGTCGTCAAGGCACAGGCCAAGGTTGCGGCCGGGTCTGCCCGTAAAGCTGGGCCGGTGACCAAGGCAAAGACGGCCAAGAAACAGCAGGCCGTGGCCGCAGCCAAGAAAAACGCCCGCGCCGGCCAAACAGCCCGCACACGGGTACAACAGCCAAGCAGCCAAAAACAACGGCAGGCCCTGGCCGCCCGCAGCAACACCCCCAGGAATCAGGCGGCAACAAATGCCCGCATCCGTACGCATTCCCTACAGAGCGTACCCTCACTAGCGGCCCTCAGCGCGTCTGCCCTGCCCGGGCCTACAGACAACATCTTCAACCCGATCGAAGCTCCGCTCAAACTGACCTCCCGCAGCTACATGGTGATGGATGCGGTTTCAGGCGGCACCATTACCGCAAAAAACCCGGATACCCCCCGGCAACCGGCATCGACCATCAAAATTCTTACCGGATTGATCGCCCTGAAATCCCTGGGCAACAACGATGCGGTACCTGTCAGCCGCTATGCAGCCGGCATGCCGAGTTCGAAGGTGCATCTGCAGACGCAAAAGACCTACCGGGCCTGCGATATGATCAACTCGGTGCTGCTGGCATCCGCCAACGATGCCAGCGTTGCCCTGGCGGAACGCATCGCCGGCAGCGAGAGCCGCTTTGCCCAGTTGATGACCTACAGCGCCCAGCGCTGGGGAGCCAAAAATACCGTATGCCGCACCGCATCCGGGCTTACCGCTGAAGGCCAGCAAAGCACTGCCCGCGACCTGGCGCAGCTTTTTCGGGTCGCCATGCAGGACAAGGAATTTGCCAAACGCATGCGCGAACGTTCTGCCACCACTTCCTTCGGCAAAACCCTGCGCAACCACAACAAGGCGCTTTGGCAGCTTGACGGAGCCATGGCCGGAAAAACCGGTTACACCAATGCAGCCCGACAAACCTATGTGGGCCAGTTCAGTCGCGACGGCCACACCATTGTGGTCGCCATCATGGGCAGCGAAACCATGTGGGCAGACTTGCAAAAACTGGTTGATTACGGTTTCAAACGAAAGACCCAGGAAATGGCCCGCCTGCGCAGCCAAAACAGGATGTAGGATTGTAGCGCTGAACGAACAAAGCCTCTGAACGGAGGCCTAGAATGCGACAAACCCGGTACAGTGTTAAACTGTACCGGGTTTTTGATGTCCTCTTGTTCGGATAAAGCCGCCTGCTTACTTCTCCCTGATCTCCTCGTCTGTACGGCATAACCTGCCAAAGCCGCCGGGAATGGTGCCGGAGGCCCAAAAGGCTCGCCCCTGCTTGTAGTCCACAAACCAGTAACCACCCTTTTTCCTGGGCGCATTGACAAAGATAAAGGGCTGGTTACCGGAAAAGCAGCGGTGCAGATACTGGTCGTTGGCTAGTTTGTCGCCCTCAAGCAGCGACAGCGCCTCTTCCAGGCTGGGGATACGCCAATCGTCAAAGCCGGCAAAACGCTCTTTATTCAAACGCTCCACTTCTCGCTTGAGGGAGCGGTAGCTCATGATATCCGTGCCGGCGCGCTGCCACATGAGTCCGGTAACCCGGTCGCTTACGGTGAGTTCATCGCCGTTATCGACAAAGGTATTGGGAAAGGCCCCACCCGGATTACGCTCCTGATCCGGAAAATTGTACTGGGAAACCGCTGCGGTCACGTCTTCCTCACTCATCTCCTTAAAGCCGTCAGGCAGCCAGACCCTGGCTGCAGGCTCGGCAGCCTCGTCCCTGCCGGGCAAGCCGGTGGGCTCAATATCCGGAACCTTGTCCGGCTCCAGCGGCACCACCAGGGAATCGTCTTCCGATTCAATCACATTGGCAATGAGCCAGTCCTTCAACTCTTTATTGATGGGATGGGTGCGCTCAAAAAAGGCCACCTTGCCCTGCTCGCTGACGCACTGACGCACCATTTCTTCCGGTGCGAGGATCTCCGCCACCACTCGGGCATGCTTGATGCCGCGCTCCATAAGGCACAGTTTAGGCGGATCGTCCCAGGCATCGATAAAAAAATAATAAATCCTTTCTTCCTTGCTGCGCACCCTCTCCCTGCCGCCCCAGCTTTCAAAGGTGCCAAAGGTATATTCCGGAGTCATTTCCCAGTCGATACCCGGTGCATCCGTGATTTGCAGTTGCTTAAAAAGGCCCATACGCCCTCCGTTGAAGGTTGAAGTATGAAAAAAAGACGTTAAAATCAGACAACTTTTTCCAATAGTCACATTACTTTAAACATTCCCAGCAGATAATGAAAGGTACTATCCAGCCCCTACCAGGCTCACCGCTGCCGCTCGGTGTGCAGCTCACGCCCCAAGGCATTAACTTTGCCTTATTCTCCCGTCATGCCGATTCAGTGGCCTTGGCCATCACTCTGCCCGGCCGGCACAACCAGCCGGCGCAGATGTTTCCGCTGGACCCGGCTGTCCACAAAACCGGCGATGTATGGCACATCCTCCTGCAAGGAGCGCCTCCAGGACTGCGCTACGGCTACCGCATCATCGGCCCCAATGACCCGGAAAGGAGCGGACATTTTTACAATGGCCGCGATATCCTGCTCGACCCCTATGCAAGGGCGCTGGTCAGCGGGACCTGGGGAGAGGCCCGCCCCTATATCGGCAAGGAACCCTGCTGCCTGATCGACCATGAACCCTACGATTGGGAAGGCGACCGGCCGCTGAAAACGCCGATTCAGGACACCATTATCTACGAACTGCATGTGCGCGGTTTCACGCAGCACTCCTCGGCGCAGGTGGCCTACCCCGGCACCTTTCGCGGCCTGACCGAAAAAATCAACTATCTCCGCAGCCTGGGCATAACCGCTGTCGAGTTGTTGCCGGTCACGGAATTCAACGAAAACGAGGCGCTCTTCACCAACCCGACCACGGGTGAGCCGCTCAAGAATTACTGGGGTTACAGTCCGCTCCTTTTTGGTGCGCCCAAGGCCTCCTACAGCAGTAAACCCGCTGCCGTACTGCACGAATTCAGGGACATGGTCAAGGCCTTTCACCGGGCAGGCATCGAGGTGTACCTGGACGTGGTGTTCAACCACACCGCCGAGGGCGGGCATGACGGCCACAGCACCAGTTTTCGTGGCATCGACAACACCATCTACTACCTGCTCGATCCCTGGACCAAGGCCTACCTCAACTATTCCGGCTGCGGCAACACCTGCAACTGCAACCATCCCATCACCCGCAAACTGATCATGGATATGCTGCGCTGGTGGGTGGTGGAGATGCATGTGGACGGCTTCCGCTTCGATCTGGCCTCCATACTCAGCCGCGGCATGGACGGTTCGGTTCTGGCCAATCCGCCGGTGGTAGAACTGCTGGCCGAAGACCCGGTGCTCAGTGACGCCAAAATCATTGCCGAAGCCTGGGATGCGGGCGGCCTGTACCAGGTGGGCAACTTCTCCACCTACAAGCGTTGGGCAGAGTGGAACGGCCGTTTCCGGGATGATGTACGCTCGTTTATGTGCGGTCATCCGGGTAAGGTTCCGTCCCTGGCCACCCGCATTGCCGGCAGTGCGGATCTGTACCGTGACCATGGCCGCAGCCCAAGCAACTCCATCAACTTCATCACCAGTCATGACGGCTTCACCCTGGCCGATCTGGTCAGCTACAACCAGAAGCACAACCTGCTCAATGGCGAGAACAACCGCGACGGCGACAACAACAACATCAGCTGGAACAGCGGCACGGAAGGCGCTAGTAGTGATCCTGCCATTCTGGCCCTGCGGCAGCGACGCGTGCGCAGTTTCGCGTTGATCCTCCTGCTCTCCCATGGGGTGCCGATGCTGGCGGCGGGCGACGAGTTCGGCCGCAGCCAGGGCGGCAACAACAATGCCTGGAGCCAGGACAATACCACCAGTTGGATCGACTGGCGGCTGGCCGAAAAAAACAAAGACCTGCTCCGCTTTTTCACCATGCTCATCCGTTTGCGCAGGAATCACCCGGTGTTCCGGCGCACCAGCTTTTATCCGCCGCAGGGGGAATCCAAACACCTGACCGCAAGCTCGGATATCTGCTGGTATGGGCAAAATGGCCGCAAGCCGGACTGGGGCCACGAAAGCCGCACGCTTGCCTTTCTCCTTAAAGGTGCATCCGTGCCGCTCAGGCCGGAGGATGATTTCTTTGTCATGCTGAACGGCAGCACGAATACACCGGCGGTCTTTACCGTGCCCTCTCCACCGGACAAGGAGCAGCGCTGGGTGCGCATCATCGATACGGCAGCCTCCTCGCCCATGGACATCAACCTGCCTGAACAGGGCATGCCGGTGCTTACGGGCCAGAATTTGCGCATTGTACCCATGGGCTGTATGGTCTTGCAGACTGTTCCCCGCCACCGCCTTCCCGTTTCCCACAACAATACGAGGCAGCTATGAAACAGATCCTGATGCTGGGTGATTCCCTGGTTGAATGGGGCGACTGGGAGACACTCCTGCCCGAGGTGCAGGTGCTGAACCGGGGCCGGGCCGGGGAATTTTTAGCGGAACTTTCGTATCGCCTGGATGAGGAACTCGCCGCCAGCCCCGGTCAGGACGCTATTTTACTGCAATCCGGCACCAACGACATGCTCAGCGGCGACGCCGGTTTCCCTGTCATCTACACCACCATGCTGCCGCGTTTGCGCCTGATGGTAGGCGATTGCCCCATCATTCTCTGCTCCCTTGCGCCCACACCGGTTATTCCTGCGCCTCGCCTGCGCGCGGTCAACCAGCAGTTGCAGAACCTTGTTGCCGGTGTAGAAGGCTGTTTTTTCCTCGATCTGGTTGGGCCCTTTACCGAACAGTGCCTGCCCATCACCCATCCGGGTTTCTTGAACGATCAGGTCCATTTCAGTACCAGGGGCTACCAGGTCTGGGCAGGAGAAATCCGCCGCTGCCTGCAGCACATCTTTTCACTGCCGGGCCGTGATTGACAGTCTCCATGCGGGTACCTATTGCAAACAGAATGTGATTCTAAACCCGCACAGCCTGACCTACATTGAAAAACAGCCGCGCATGCAGCAACGGCCTTAATGGCGCACGGTCAATATGTGCACGAAGAACATCAATCAATCCATAAATAAGAGAGGAATAAGAAGAGCCATGCGTATCTCCAAAAAAGTGTATCCCGTAGCCCTGTTCGGCTTGCTTGGCATGGCCGCCTTTGTCGCAAACGCAGCAGCCGAAAGCGCAAGCCCGGCCGTGAAAGCGGCAGAAAAGACAGCGCCTGCCGCCGGTGCCGGCGCCAATAGCGCTGCCCAGGCCCTTGAAGGGGTGAGCCTGAAGGGCAAGGTGGTTGAGACTATGAACGCCGGCGGCTACACCTACCTGCTCGTCGACAGCCGAGAGGGCAAGGTGTGGGTGGCCATTCCTGAAACCACTGTTGCGGCAGGGCAGGAAGTGGTCAGCGCGCCCGGCATGGTGATGCGTGATTTTACCTCTAAAACCCTGAACCGCAGCTTTGCGCAGATTATCTTCGCACCCGGCCTTGAAACAGGTTCGGCAGCCGCACAGCCGGCCCCACAAACAGCCACGCAACCAGCAACAGCGCAGGCAGGCAAGAGCAGCTTTGCCGATGCCTTGGCTGCTGAAACCACGCCGGGTTCCGGTGTTGCCATGGGGACAAACGCAGGTGATGAGCAGGTCATGGGTCAGCAAAACAGCAGCGGCAGCGCCGGGGCCGTTGTGCCTGCCGCCAAGGTGCAGGTGGACAAGGCCACGGGCAGCAACAGCTACACCGTTGGCGAGATCTTCGGCCAGGCCAAGGAATTAAGCGGCAAGACCGTGCGGGTACGCGGTCAGGTGGTGAAAAACTCACGCATGATCATGGGCAAGAACTGGCTGCACCTGCAGGATGGCACCGGTGACCAGGCCAAGAACCGGCACGACCTGGTGGTGACCACCATGGCCGATGCGGCAGAAGGTGACATCGTTACCGTGGAGGGCGTAGTGGCAGCCGACCGCGACTTTGGTGCCGGCTACAACTACCAGGTGCTGGTCGAGAACGCCGAGGTGGAACAGAAGTAATGCAGCCCCTGGATCTCTCCTTGGCGGCCCTCCCGGCAGACCGGCTTGAACCGGCCACCACGGGCTTTGATTTTGACGGCGTGATCGCAGACACGGTCGAGGCCTTTTTGCGCATTGCCTGCGAAGACTACGGCCACTGCGGCATCAGCGCCGAAGACATCACTTCGTTCTGTGTGGAAGACTGCCTGCCCATGGAACGCAACACCCTGGTCGCCATTTTTGACCACATCACCTTTGAGCCCTTGGCCTGCGGGCTCAAGCCCATGGCCGGCGCGGCCCAGGTGCTGAGGGATTTGAGCCTGTGCGGCCGGGTGACCATTGTCACGGCCCGGCCTGACCCGCAACCGGTTGAAGACTGGCTGGCCCATACCTGCGGCGCAGCTGCCTGCGCCAAGATCCAGGTGCTGGCTGTGGGCGATCATGACGACAAGGAGCGCTTCATCCGTAAGGCAGGCCTTTCAGCCTTCATAGACGACCGGGCCGAAACCTGCCTTGCCCTCAAACGCCGGGGTATCGATGCCCGAGTCTTTGCCCAGCCCTGGAACCGCAGCCCACATGGCCTGCCCACTTTAAGGGGCTGGGATGACATCAGCAGGCTGCTGCTGTAGACCGAGCCAATCAAGTGAACGGAAAACCGTCATGAGCAAGCAAACAGAACAAACCATGGCACCCACATTCCGCAATCCTGCCCCCACGGTGGATATCATCATCGAGATTGGCGAGGCCATTGTCTTGATCGAGCGTAAAAACCCACCGTCGGGTTGGGCCCTGCCCGGCGGTTTTGTCGATTACGGTGAATCCTTTGAAGACGCGGCCCGGCGGGAAGCGCTGGAAGAAACCGGCCTTGAGGTGCGACTGCTGCGCCAGCTCCACACCTATTCCCACCCAGACCGGGACGCACGCCAGCATACCGCCTCAACCGTGTTCATCGCCACGGCAAGCGGTGTGCCGCTTGCGGCAGACGACGCCAAGGATGCCCGGCTCTTCAGCTTAAACGAGTTGCCGAAGCTGGCCTTTGATCATACCCGGATACTGGCTGACTATGGCGAATACAAAAAAACCGGCAAGTTGCCGGTCTATACTGCTTGAAGAAACGCTGCCTTGCCGATGCCGAAGCACGAAGAGAGCGTTTGTGTGGACTCGGAATTAATTCATCAGGCGTCTGTAATCTTCAAATCGGTAAAGTAGCCCTCGGTGCCCACATCCACCCACAGGCCGATTGCGCCTTTTACATCTGCGCCGCGTTTCAAATCCTGCACAACGAGTACCGGCTGCTCCTGCCGGTATAGAAACAGTTTGGCTGTTTCGCCCTGTACCTCAATCTTCAGGGGAATCCATTCATCTAGGCGCATGTCTGCATAAGATTCGTATTTGCCGTTTGCCTCCTGCCTGAGGCGGTCGAACTTGAAATCCGGATAGGAAAAATACTGGGTGGCATGGTTGCGCTGCACCTGGTCTTGGACACGGCCATTGACCGGACGAATGTAAAGACATTCAAAATGCGTGTTGCTCGCATCGATACGAAAGGCCAGGCCAATAAAACCACGGGCAAAATCCGGGGCATCGGGCAAAAGCCTGCTTAGAACCTGCACCTCGATGACGCCGTCCTTGAATTCGGAGCCCACCAGTCGGGCAAAGGTGGGTTCATCAAAGGCCTTGACCTGTGGATCTTTGGTAACGCGAAGGGCCTTTTTACCATCTACAACCGCCTGCTCGACAAAACTGTACACGGCCGGAAATCTGCTCTTATCCATGCTATTCATGGCTCTCACCTCCTCCTGCAACCGCATTGTTCGCGGCTGAAGCCAAAAATATATCCATCAGCCTGAAAACCTATCTTCTCCTATAAACCGGCCAAAATCAGGCCGATGGCAAAAAGCAGGCTGTAGCTCAGGGCGATTTTACCGGTGCCGGCCAGGGCAAGGTTAAGAATAGTCCCCTCTTCCCGGCGCACTATGCGCCAGGTCGGCCAGGCAACAAAAAGTGAGCCCCAGCTCAACATGGCTGCCGGCGGCAAAAGGCTACTTAAGATCAGTATCGGCACCAGCGCATAGGCCACTACTAAACAGCCGATATATTCCCGCCGCGCCCAAGTGGGGCCAAAGCGCACGGCCAGGGTTTTTCTTCCGGCCGCCTTATCGGTAGGAATGTCCCGCAAATTATTGACTACCAGAATCGCGGTGATGATCAGCCCTATCGGGATAGACATCCACCAGGCAGCGGCGCTGATGTTGAGTGCCTGGACAAAGTACGCGCCTGCCACCGCAACCGGGCCAAAGAAGAGAAAGGCGAGCGGATCGCCAAGGCCGTAGGCGCCGAAGGGGAAGGGGCCGCCCGTGTAGGTGATTGCAGCCAGAACGGCCAAGAGCCCAACCACAATCATGAACCAGCTTGAGGCCCAGGCAAGATAGAGCCAGAGGACAAGTGCTGCAAAAAAGACCAGCTTCATCCCCAGCTTGACCTGCGTCGGCGCAAGCAACCCGGCTTGGGTGACCCGTAAAGGCCCCTTGCGCGCTTCGGTATCCACCCCGCGTTCATAATCAAAGACATCGTTGGCCAGGTTGCTGCCGATTTGCAGCAGGAGGGCCACAGCCATGGCGGCCAGGGCCGGGCCAAGGCGAAAGACGCCGTCAAACCAGGTCAGGCCACAGGCGATAATGACTGAGGAAAGGGCTGCAGGCAGGGTTTTCGGCCGTATGGCCAGCCACCACACCTGCCGGATGGGAAGCGATGTTGGTCCGGCAAGTTCCAAATCTCAACTCTTCAGAAATAAGACAGTCTCAAAACCGCACACCAGTCAACTCGGGTGGCGGACACCATTATTCCATTTCCATATCAAAGCCTTATCTGTGTCGGCTTCGACAAATGCTCCTCGGAGTAGCGGTATGACGCCTGCGTCGCATTAGTCTCGCCTCCTTGATACATTTCTTTGATCCGAAAACGGAATCAGGCACTAAAAAGCGTCCTGATGTTCACTTTTCGCGGATGATTTTACCTATCGAAAACGCTTGGCCCAGAGAGGTTCCGGTGCTGATGTAGTGACGATGAGCCGGTTCCCAGGAAAAAGGCTTGAGTTTGAAGATATCCGGCTGCCCGTCTTCCGCCAAAATTCTTTCATCCGCCTTGATGTCTACGATTTTACCCACGAAAAGGGTATGCAATCCGAGTTCGACACTGTGCAGGAGCTCGCATTCAAGGAGAAAGGGAATCTCCTCTGCATAGGGCGCATCCACAAGCTTGCTCTGGACAGGCGTAAGGCCGGTTGCAGCAAATTTATCCACTCTGCGTCCACTGGCTATACCGATAAAATCCGCCTCTTGGATCTGGGATTCTGAAGGAATGCCGATGGTGAAGGCCCGGCGTTCGACAATGGCGGCATAGGAGTAGGTGGCCTTGCGCAGGGAGACGTTGATACAGGGAGGATCGGAGCAGCAGATGCCTCCCCAGGCTGCTGTCATGAGATTTGGTTTGCCGTCCTGGTCGTAGGTTCCAACCAGCAGTACCGGAGTTGGAAACAGATAGGTTCGCGCCCCCAGTGATCGTTTCATTTTTCTCCATATTTCGGATCAAGCTTCATTTGATCAAACGAATTTATCCTTGGCGAATTCGGAATGTGAATTGATATTGCGGTCAGTAATCAATCCCGGAACAGGTGAGTATGAATCCGGCTCTCAAGACACAACCAACCCGGCATAGCCGACCACCTGATCAAGCATGCCGCCGGCCTCGCCGGAGTCGGTATAGCGCACCAGCTCAGCCCGGTTCGCGCCACGCGCAAGGGAAAGCAAGATGGTAACGCTCACCGGCAGCACGCCGCACATGGAAATTTGCCGGTTGCGCACGGTGTTGTAGAGGCCCTGCGCATCCAGGGCCAAAATGCGCTCAATGGCCTGCTGATCCTTGCGGCTGCCCTCCTTACGGGAGGCGAAGTGGTTCATGTCGGTGGAGGCCACCACTAAAACCGGCTCTACAAAAGCCTGCAGGGCCGAATGTAGATCTTGTGCAAGCCGGCTGCACTGGGCAAAGGAAAGGCCGCCAAGACAGAGTGCCGCTATCTGCAGATTGGGCTGGGCGTAATGGAGGAAGGGCAGCAGCACTTCAAGGGAGTGTTCCCGCTGGTGGGCACGGCTGTCTTCCTGCACCAGGCTTGAGGTATCCAAAATGGCCTTGGCCAAAGCCTTGTTTGTGGGGATTACTGCGCCGGGAATGCGCCAGTCATCCGGGCTGAGGCTACAGGCAGCACCCATGCCGGTGTGATTAGGGCCAAGGAGGAGCACGTTTTCCGGCACATCTACCCCGGCCAAAGTCGCACCTGCGGTTGGGCCGGAATAGACGTATCCCGCATGGGGCAGAACCACGGCCAGGGCCTTCTGACGAGGCAGAGCCTGCTCAGGCATATAGCCCGCGACCTCGCTTTTAAGCTGGGCCGGATCGTCCGGGTAAAAACGGCCGGCTACAACGGCTGCGCGGCTCATGGCCAAACCTCCTGCTTCTGAATTACTGCTCGGTAAATGCCCACACCGTTCCTTTGGGCCCATCCTTCAGGGTAATGCCCTTGGCCAAAAGGCGGTCGCGAATGGCATCCGAAGCAGCCCAGTCTTTGGCTGCCCTGGCCCGGGCGCGCTCGGCAATCAGCGCGGCAATGTCGTCCTCGCTCAAACCCAATGCACTCAGATGCTCAGCCGCATTGCCCCCGTCCTTTGCCCAGGAAGGCTTCTGTAAAAGCCCAAGAATGCCGCCCAGAATGCGTAAATCAGCGGCAGCTGCGTGTACAAGCACAAGATCACCCTGCGCTGCACCTTGGGGCAGGCGCTCAACCAACTGGTTCAACTGTTTGACAGCCTCAAAGAGGTAGCCAATGGCCTGGGCAGTGTTGAAATCATTGTCCATGGCCTCCTGAAAACGGCTCTGCAGGCCAGTCACACGTACCGCTTCCTCGGGGCTGATAAGGCCTGCCGTCTCCGCACCCTGCTGCGGCAGGGCCTCGATGCGCTCCAGGCAATGGTACATGCGCTCAAGCCCGGACCGGGCATCCTGCAGCGCGTGTTCATTAAAATCAATGGGCGAGCGGTAGTGGGCGGAAAAGATGAAGAGCCGCAGCACCTCGGCATCGTATTTCTCAAGGATTTCACGGATGGTGAGGAAATTGCCCAGTGATTTGGACATCTTCTCGTCGCGGATGGTGACAAAGCCGTGGTGCATCCACATCTTGGCAAAATCCTTGCCGCTGGCGGCGCAACTCTGGGCAATCTCGTTTTCGTGGTGAGGAAAGACCAGATCTTTGCCGCCGCCATGGATATCAAAGACATCGCCCAGGTATTTGCGGCTCATGGCCGAGCATTCAATATGCCAACCCGGTCGACCCGGCCCCCAGGGGCTGTCCCATTGCGGCTCGCCGGGCTTGGCCCCCTTCCATAGGACAAAATCCATGGGGTTTTCCTTACTGGTGTTCACCTCCACCCGGGCACCGGCCTGCATGTCTTCCAGGCTGCGACCGGAGAGGCGGCCGTATTCCGGAAAGCGCTCCACGCGGAAGTAGACATCACCGGATGCGGCGTAAGCTATGTCCTTAGCCATGAGTTCTTCAATAAGGGCAATCATCTCGGCCACATGGCCGGTAGCGCGCGGTTCACGGTCAGGCCGCAGCACACCGAGCTTATCCATATCCACATAAAACTCATCGATAAAGCGCTGCGCCAGAAGCGCTGGTTCCACCTGCTGTTTATGGGCGCGGTCGATGATTTTATCATCTATATCGGTAAAGTTACGGATAAAGGTGACCTTATAACCACGATAGCGGAGATAGCGCACCACCATATCGAAAACCAGGGCCGAACGGGCATGGCCGATATGGCAGTAGTCGTAGGAGGTGATACCGCAGACATACATCTTCACATGACCCTCTTCCAGTGGAACAAGGGGCTCTTTGCTGCGGCTGAGGGTGTTATATATGCTGATGGGCGCGGCTTGGGCTGAAACGGTCATGTAGAATTCTACTCCTGCGCAGTGGTAAAGTCTCGTGGCACCGGCCTGTACCGGCGGTATGC
>JAUNUN010000094.1 GCA_030538155.1 bacterium | reverse complement strand
ATTTGATCTTGCGTACAAATATAAGCATTAGGCTGAAGATTGTTAAGAACCACTATAAATAAAGGTTCGGATCTCTTTTCAGGTTACAATGTTTTTGCAAAAAACCTAATCATAACAAGGAGATTCGAACCAGTGGCTACCATAACACAATCCTCAGGCAAATCGTTGCATTTCTTCCCAGGCATGAATTTGAGGTGCCGGCAAATAATCATCATCGCGGCCGGAAATCTCGATCCTTTAATCACTGGAGCCAATTCATAGCCATATGTATCGGCCAGTTCTCCGCACGTGCAAGCCTGCGAAACCTGGTCATGAATCTTGCTCAATCCCCCAAACTCTCTCACAGGCATCAAGCCCTGTTCAAGAACAACCCTTGCCGGGATCAATAAACAGCAGCCTGTTTCCCTGTTGAAGCAATATTCCACAAGCTCATCCAACAGTGCCGGCAATTAGTCCCAAGCATCGCTTCAAGTTCAAAGAAAAATTCTATCTCCTTGATGCCACGACTATCGATCTGTGCCTCTCTGTTTTCCCATGGGCCAAACTTCGCAAAACTAAGGGAACCATCAGGCTGCATAGTGGTTGCTAATGGCGGGATACAGCCGGATGCCTACCTTTTGCCGTTCAAAAAATTGGATAAAAAACCTCACCAAGAAGCACTATGAGTATTCTTCGAGGGAGCCTTTATATAGTTTGTATCCCAGATGCAGGCCATAGTTAACGGGGTTGCGCAAGGACGTATCAGTCCAAAATCGTCAAAAGATCTCCACAAAAGAGCGCCGTAAACCAAACACCGTCTTGCCCCGAATTCGTACCGTATCGCTCCTCTGCGAGCCTGGTGCGGCACGACAGCTTCTTTCCTGTCTCCGACTACTTAAAACTATTGGCACAACTGCATGTTTTTTCTTATGAAAAAAGATATGGTCGCAGATCATAAGGCTTGTTTTTCTTGCCTTTATTGCTCCATCTATGATACATATATAAAAATTTTTACATGTACCCTTTAGCTTAATGATTGCTTTAAAAAAAGATCAATTATTATCGAAAGTTACATAACATCACCATTGGCCTGATCTTATGAGACTATCTCGAAGAAATCTGTGCTGTACCGCAGTGTTTTGTTCCTTCTTCCTCCTGACTTCCTGCTCCTCCCACCAAAAAACAACCAAACACCCCGGCCTGGGCACTTCCGGTTCCGGGATTGCTGCAAATGAAGCTCCCTGTGCCTTGCCCTCCGGCGATGTGGAGGATGTGGAAGAATCAACCCTGGCAGAGCCGGAACAAAGCGCCAAGGAAGAAATCGCGGCCCTTGACAAGCTTGGCGACTGGAGCGGTGCCAAGGCAATGCCCGGTTCTGCCGCCTTGGCTACCGGATACGAGCTTTCGGGTTATGACTTCCCTGTTGTGCTCAACAAACAGGTCAACTATTACCTGGAACTCTTTCAAGGCAAGCAGCGCAACGATTTTGCCCGCTGGCTGGCGAGATCTTCCCGCTATGTGCCTGCGATTGAAAAAGAGCTGGTCAAGGCAGGTCTGCCGCGGGACTTGGCCTTTCTGGCCATGATTGAATCCGGCTACAACCCTTCTGCGGTTTCCTGCGCAGGTGCCGGCGGTTTGTGGCAATTCATGCCGGCCACCGGCCGCCAGTACGATCTGACCATCAATGCCTGGGTGGATGAGCGCCGCGAACCCGAAAAAGCCACCAAGGCCGCCATCCGTTACCTCTCCAGGCTGTACCGGCAATTCAATGACTGGCACCTAGCGGTTGCAGCCTACAACACCGGTGAAGGTAAGATCGAGCAGGCCATGCGGACAGAAAACACTTCTGATTTCTGGGAACTCGCCGCTTCGGAAGGCATCTACCTCGAAACCAAACGCTACGTGCCCAAGCTGATTGCCGCCATCATCATTGCCAGAAACCCTGCGGCCTATGGCTTTGACAACATTGAATTTCAACCGGCGCATCGTTATGAGGTAGTACATGTCCCCGCCAACACCGACCTTGTGGCCGTGGCCGGCACAGCAGGCACCTCGGTGAAACAGCTGCGCACCCTCAATAACGAGCTGCTGAAAAATCACACCCCCCCACAGGGCAAACAGTACGCCCTGCGCGTACCTCTGGGCTGCAAGGATCTGGTAGTAGCCAATATCGACAAACTGCGCCTGCAACCAGCCAAGAGCAGCATTGCCTATGCAAACCATGTAGTTAAAAAAGGGGAAACGCTAAATGCCATCGCCAAGCGCTATCAGGTCAGCATAGCGCAGCTGCAAAAATCCAACAAAATGAAGGGTTCACAGCTCAGGGCCGGGCAGCGCCTGCACATACCAGTGGCAGCAGGCAGTACACTTGTCGCCAGGAAGACGACGAAACAGCCCGATGCGCTGGTGGCCGGCACTCAAACCGGAAACAAACAGGCATACCGTGTCCAGAAAGGCGATACGCTTGAAAAAATCGCCCTCAAACATGGCGTGAGCGTGGCTGAGCTTAAGAAATGGAATACCGGCAAGGATAACCGCAGCCTGCAAGCTGGTCAGAACCTCACGCTTTATGCCGCTGCCGCTGTAAAGAGCAGCCGGGCTGCATCTTCCGGTGCCACGCAGGTCGCAGCCCTGACCACGTCTGCCAAAACAAGCGTGCAGCAGAAAACAAGTGCTGCGCCTGCGCACAAACAGCAGGAAGCCGGGATTGTCGCCTTAACGCCCAAGGTTTCGGGTAAAAGTGAAACAGCGCGCACGGTTGCACAACCTAAAGTCGTCAGCAAACAACCTGCCAAGAAAGCCGGCGCAGCGAAATCCTGGTATGTGGTGCAAAATGGGGATTCCATGTGGACCATTGCCAAAAAATTCAGTGTTTCGGTAGCTGACATCCGGGAATGGAACAAACTTTCTTCCAACAAACTTCAAGTCGGCAACCGTCTGGTTGTTAGAAGGGGTTAGTGAAAATTGACCATAATCATAAATTTACGTGGCTCAGCAGCAATGCAACTCTGTAATAATTCCTCCGTTCAATTGTCTCCTTGATTTCAGCCATTTTGATTCAGTAGAATGGGATCTAGGTAAATTGATACAATCTAAACTAAACCAGCTTTATTGGAGGGTGTTATGCGGAGGACGTTAACAGTATCTATTGTCAATTTTTTTCTGTTTTTTGGTTTAGCATGCGGGGTCATGGCCGAAGAGCTTCGGGTTAGTGGAGGTGCCGCTCCATCAGAGGCTGTTTTCAAAAGAATAGCACAGCCTCTTGCCCAGGCTACCGGGATCACGCTGAAGCTTTCTTCCGCCGGGCCTGTGCAGGCATGGAAAGATTTGGACGCAGGCGCAGTGGATGCAGCTGCAGCAGGAATCACATTTCAGGAATGGGCAGCGCTCATGGAATCGGAGGGCTATAAAGTTGAAAAAGGCAACTATATGGCCCAGATTATTGGTATGGACAGTATTAAAATATTTACCAATAAAGATGTGGCCATCCAAAGGCTGGATAAAGAACAAGTAAAAGGTATTTTCACAGGCGAAATCACCAACTGGTCGCAGGTGGGAGGCCCAGATATGCCCATTGTGGTTGTACTAGGAACAAAAATAGCTGGGACTTTAGCCGAATTCAAAAAAAAGATTCTTGGCGATGCCGAATACCTTAAAGATGCAATCCAGGTTGAGACAGCGGCTGATATTAAGCAAAAAATCATAGCAACATCCGGCGCCATCGGCATTGGCTCCAAGGGCCAGGTAGACGATTCAGTCAATGTGCCGCGCTATCCGGAGCCAACCAGAATTATTACCTTAATTACTAAGGTGGGAGAACGGCAGGACACTGTAAAAACTATGGTTCAATTTATCATGGGTGAAGGAAAACAATACCTTTAGTAAGATTTCCCATCGAAAAATTTGAACTGTCAGCAAGAACGGTTTTAATTTTTAGACGATACTGCCGTCCCCTTGGGTGCGGCAGTATCGTTTTTTAGTGTCCGCATTGCGCGGCCGCAATCAGTGCACCCGCTTTCGTCAACTGATCGGCTCTTTCCTGTACGCCCCATACTTTATGACAAGCTCCTCA
>JAUNUN010000093.1 GCA_030538155.1 bacterium | reverse complement strand
TGAGCCGTGGGTGTCGATATCGATCACGCCCGACTGCTGACAACAATTTCCGGCGCTGATAACATGCAAGAGTTCAGAACGCTGGAGCGTGGGAACAATCAAATCTATAGTGCTATATTTTGGCTCTTTTATCCAGGCATTTCAAATGATTGCGAGTTGTTCAGGGTGATTGCTTAGAAAATTTCTCCTAACGGACGGCATGAACAAAACAACTGCGAATCAATTCGTAATGGTTGCTGTGGGTGCGAATCGTCCACCAGACACTGCCGTGTTTATCCACGCTCCAGGCCGGAGCCAACTCCCCCTGCCGGTCACCCAGTAGTTGTATGACATTGGCCAAGCCTTTACCGGCAAACCGGCCTTGATCAGTCCCGCCCAGCCACTCGGAAGTCGGTGCGGCCTCGGGTGACCAGGAAAAAGGATCGGATAGCAGGAACTGAGCTTGCCGGTGGCTGGTCACCCGGTTCATCTCCTGCAGGTGGGTTAGAGGCGACGGCACCTTGTCCACCAGGTTGAGCGAGCTGAAAACCGCTATTGATTGCGCAGAAAACGGCAGAGCCAAGGCATTGGCCACCACGAACTCCACCCGGTCTCTGCGCCATAGCGTGGGTAAGGTGATGGTGAATTCCCGACGCAGCATGCCCTCGTCTTTGATCGACACCGTCATGGTCCCATGCTGCATCAAGCGGCGTGCCGCTCGGATGAAGGCCTGGGATGTGTCGATGCCGACGGCGAAGTCGCAGCGGGTGCTCATTTCAAAGGTAAAACGGCCGACCGCGCCGCCGGCGTCCAGGGCAAGCCCGGCTTGGTTATGGATCAGCCCCGCCCAAGTGGCATACGCCTGCGAGGCTTGCTCCTCGTGCATCAGATCGCTGAAATGGCTCCACAGGTACGAAGAAACCAGCTCATCAGTCTCGTATTTGCCGAGCACCCCCTGTTTGTCCACGGCAAAGGGATCGAGGAGGGCGACACCGTCTCTGATGGGAAAGCGATGACCGCACTGAGTACAGACAAGCGCCCCGCTTTCGATGTCATCAGCCGTTGTCGTGTCGTTTTCGAGCACGAGGGCATACTCCCGAGGCAAGCAGCGGGGACAGATCAGCATGTCAAGCAGTTGCTTTTTCATGGTTTTTCTTGCCTGCCGGACCTATGCCCGGATAAAAAAGGGTGATTTTCGTTAAGGGCCATTATGAGTTTTGCGGTTTACATCGTTCCCATGCTCCAGCGTGGGAACGCATCTTTTGGTGCTCCTGCGCCCAGTATTGTTGAGCCATGGGTGTCGATATCGATCAGGCCCGACTGCCGACAACAATTCCCGGCGCTGGTTAAATGCGAGAGTTCAGAACGCTGGAGCGTTGAAGGCGTATGTTCCCACGCAGGAGCGTGGGAACAATAAACAATAAAATTTTTATACGCGCCTTAATACAGCGGACAAAATAATCTCAAGGAGCACTGCATTCTCTAGAGCCGACATCAAGAACGCTTGATATGCACTTCGATTACATCGTTCCCATGCTCCAGCGTGGGAACGCATCTTTTGACGCTCCCGTGTCCAGTATTGTTGAGCCATGGGTGTCGATATCGATCAGGCCCAACTGCCCACAACAATTTCCGGCGCTGGTTAAATGCGAGAGTTCAGAACGCTGGAGCGTTGAAGGCGTATGTTCCCACGCAGAAGCGTGGGAACAATAAATATGCACTTAGCCACCTGAATTCACGGACTGTTCTCCTTGAGCCAGTCCCGCAGGGCGCTGTTCATGCGGCTCTGCCAGCCCTTGCCCGTTGCCTTGAAGGCAGCCAAGACATCGTTGTCAAAGCGGATGGTGGTCGAGGTTTTGGTGGCCGTACCTGCAGGGCGGCCACGTAAGAGATTACGCACAGCACTCTGAGCTTCCTCCCTGGTCACCTCCTGTTCGCCAATCATCCACCGCCCGCGAGCAAAATCCTCATCGGTCAGTTCAGGGGCATCGTCGGGATCAACCCAGCCTGCCGGTATATTTTTCCCTTTCGCGTTCATTGGCATACCTCATGGAGATAATGCGGCACTTGCCGTTACGGGGCGTCCACACCAGAACGACAATTCTTATTTTGGGTACGCCCATGGAAATAAAACGGGGTTCGCCATAGGCATGTCTGACATTTTCATCTGTCAGTACAGGCCCGGCAAACACCTCTCTGGCGTCGGCAAAATCCAGCCCGCGTTGCCGGAGGGTGAACTCACGTTTATCCTGGTCGTATTCAATATCCACGTATTTATTGTAGTAACAATAATGGTGTAAAAATCAATATACAAGGATGGCCGGGCCGGCACGTAAAAAAACTGCGACCCGCTCCCGGCACTTCCCTGCAATCCGCTGGCGCAGCCAAGATCAATGGGGTAGTGTGCGGCAATCGGCGCGGCAGGCTGCCATTGTTACGCCGCTTTGCCCTCACTGTCAACAGGGGCAGGTGCAAAAGCAACAAGCCCGCATCGTGGTTGCAGATCAACCTGATCGATCTCAATGTTCCCACGCTGGAGCATGGGAACGATCCCCCTCTGGCAGGATAGTTGTCATCATCTACTTTTCACCAGACTGGCGGTAAAGGAATCCCATGATGACCCGTTACTCTCCCGATCGTAAAGAAGCGATGTTGAGCAAGTTACTGCCACCGTACAATTTGACGGTGGCAGAGCCGGCACGTCAGGAAGGCATCTCTGAAGCAACCCTTTATAGTTGGCGCAAACAAGCCAAGTTAGAGGGTCGTCCCGTGCCTGGACACACAAATAAATCAGAGCAATGGTCCGCTGAAGCCAAACTGGCCACCGTCATTGAAACCGCAGCCCTGTCCGAAGCTGAACTGAGCGAATATTGCCGTAAAAAAGGTCTGTATCCTGATCAGGTTCATCGCTGGAAAGCCGAGTCCCTGCAAGGTTTTCAGCGCAGTGCAGAGCAAGAAAAAGTCCTTCGACGGCAAGCGCGTAACGACAAGAAGCAAATCAAAAAGCTACAGCGTGAACTGCGCCACAAGGAGAAGGCCCTAGCTGAAGCAGCCGCCTTGCCGGTACTGCGAAAAAAGCTCAATGCGCTCTGGGGCAACACCGACAGCAACGAGGACGCATGACCTCGGTTCCGGAGCGCGAAAGCATTATTGGGTTGATCCGCCAGGCCAATGCAGACGGTGCGCGACTGGAGCGCGCCTGCATTGAGGCAGGCATCTGCCTGCGCACCTATCGGCGCTGGTATCAAAACGGCAAAGCCCAGCCGGACAGGCGCCCGATCGCGGTCAGACCGGCACCGACCCACAAGCTGACAACAATGGAGCGGGAGCAGGTTGTAGAGTTGTGTAACATCCCTGAATACAGCCGGTTACCACCGACCCAGATCGTACCGGATCTGCTTGATCGCGGCATTTATGTGGCTTCAGAATCATCTTTTTACCGTGTGCTGAAAGAGGCCGGTCAGCTGCATCACCGTGGTCGGAGCCTGGCTCCGCAACGCCGCAAAAAGCCTACGACCCACACGGCCAACGGTCCCTGTGAGGTCTGGTGTTGGGATATTACCTACTGCCCGACTACAATCCGGGGACAGTTTTATTACCTGTATATGTTCGAGGATCTGTACAGCCGAAAAATCGTTGGTTACGAGGTGTACGAAGCCGAATGTGGTGAGTATGCAGCTCAGCTGCTGCAGCGTTGTTTGCTGCGCGAGCAGTGCTTGCATCAACCTCTGGTTCTGCACTCGGATAACGGTGCTGCCATGAAGGCTCAAACCATGAAGGCCAAGCTGGACGAACTGGGTGTACTGTCGTCGTACAGCCGTCCCAGGGTCAGCAATGACAACGCCTTTATCGAGTCGCTGTTCCGGGTATTGAAGTACCGGCCTCAATGGCCGTCAAACGGTTTTGCCACGCTGGATGAGGCAAGGGTCTGGGTTGAGTACTTTGTGCGCTGGTACAACACCGAGCACCGCCACAGCAAGCTCAACTTCGTCACTCCTGAGCAGCGCCACATGAGACAAGACTGCTTGCTCTTGGCCCAGAGAAAAGCCGTATTGGAACAGGCCAAGCACGCCAACCCGTTGCGCTGGGGTTCACGCCCGGTCAGAAATTGCCGGCCGGTTGGCCCTGTGACACTGAACCCGGAAAAAGAGGCTGAAATAAAACAGGCCGCTTGAGGTAAAAAAAGTGACAACTATCTTGAAAAACACCGC
>JAUNUN010000030.1 GCA_030538155.1 bacterium | reverse complement strand
AAGCCTTCGCCTGAAGGCGAGGGTTTTTCTCCCATTCCCAGAAAGAGACAATAATCGTCGCTTACTGGGATCCATAGGAAATATTCCTCCCGTGGAAAAAGAAAAAGAGTATCATCGGCTGGAGAGCTCAGGCTGCCCTGCCTGACTCAAACCAAAACTGCCTCTCAAAAAATCGGGGCGGTTCAGTCCTTAGCGAGAGGCAGCTTCACGACGAAGGCAAGGCAGGCGGTACCCAACCCGCGTATATCAGCATGATCTACCGTCGTAGACGCGGCCCCGCTCTTCGCTGCAATATATAAGAATCAAGGGACAGTAATTTTCTATTGAAACTGTCAACCATATCAACAGGATGTCCCTCAACTACGGGCAAGATCAGATATAGGCCGTTATCAGAAATTGTAAGTTAGTTGCAGACGATTTTGCCAGAATTCGTCGCTATTACCTTCCCGTTTCTGCATACCCGCGAAGTTGCTGAGAATCAGTCCTTCCAGCGATCCGTAAAACTTATAGTTTATAGAAATTAGATATTCGGTCATCCGATTGTTTTCATCTTCCGCAGAGTTCGACGCGCGCACATGGGTAAGCCGTCCTCCAAGCGTCAGGTGATCGGTGATCGATCCGGTCAGCTCGGTTGACCAGGCATTACCTGCTCCCAAATCCTGAGTGCTAGTGAAGAATGGTTGGGCAAAAATCGGCCCGGAGGATACGTTGTGAGCATAGGGAGTAGGCAGCGCCCCGTTATGCCAGGCATCCGCCTCGTTGAACATGTGATTATAAGCTAGTTTCCACGTCAGTTTATCGATTGGTTTGAATTTGACCTGTCCACCGATGATTTTACTGTCCACGTTGCCAAGATAGGAATCCCCCGTGTCGTGTCCATACATAGCTTGCAAGCCAAGTTCAGGTTTCCATGCTTGTGCGGGTAGACCGTAATCGGTCTGGGCAAAGTATAGTGTGAGCAAGTCGATGTAATGCTCTACCCAAATCTGTCCTTTTAAGTAGTTTTCACCTAACTGGAACTTTTTAGCACCACCCAAGGCAAGCATGCCGTCAGTAGTCTCATCCAAACCGATAAAGGGATCATCCTTCAGGCGGGAACCTTTGTTGAATGAATTAGTGGCATAACTTTTGTACTCATTGATAGCAGTGGCCCGTATGAAATTATCTTTATCTCCATACTGGATATCGGCAGCACGATACAGAAAGGGTAGGACACGAAAATTACCATAATCTCCAACAAAAGGCAAATTGAGACGCTGATTACCAGCAGTTATGGAGAACTTCTCATATTGCCATTTGAGATAGGCTTCACCAAGCCCGAACTCATTGTCTGCAAGTTCACCCACAGGGTTGGATCCTTTTGCAAGGCGATGCTGCCCTTCAATCCCAAGCCCAACTTGAAACCCGTAAAAAGGAGCGGTTTTGTAGGTAACAAAACCGCCGATACTGGTTGTATCTTGGCTACGCCCGCTGAAATAGGCATTATTCAGTGTGTATGAGTTGAAACGAATACTGCCGTCAATACTGCCACATTTGATCATGTTGACCACACTGTCAACGTTGCCTTTTTCCTGACAATTGGCATCGGCCATCAAAGGGGTGGTAAACAGCAAAGTACAACAGGCAGTAATGCTGAAAATTGAAGCAGTTTTTTGGATAGTCATGATCTTATCCTTGATAATAAAGAGTAAAGGAAAGTTGAAAAAATATATTTTTCAACGACTTCGGTTTCAAAACAACAATTATTGATTATCTCTCGCCTTTAAGATGAAAATACGAGGTTGGCGGATGAAATATTAATTATTGTATCTATTTAGATGTCTTAATAACCGTATAATAAATAAAGCGTCCCATCACAATCAATCTTCAATAATCGGAGAGCTTTACATGCTGAGTTTCGATTGATGCGACCGCCCAAATATTTGAGCTGTATTCAGTACAGGGATGGTATGGCCCGCATAGGTGAAGCAGGACAAACTGACTGTGGCCCAGATTGGACTGTCGGTCGGAAGATCACAGGCGGCATCATCACCGATGAATATAGTTTCTGGAAGAACCGGTAATGTTATAGCGCCGTATTCCAGCGCATAACCGGGCATGCGCTGGTAGGCGAGCACAAGTACGTACCTTGGTTTTTCAGTCGCAATCGAAACATCTGGAAGGCCATTCTGTAGGAACATCCTGGCCAGGTCAACGACTGCCAGCCAATGTTCCTGCCAGTACAGTAAGCCAAGACCGTATAGTGCTGCACCGGGCACTGGAAAAATTTCGGGATCTTCTACGATTTCCAGGGTGGTATGTGTGGGCAGGGCAATGTAACGATCCGGCGCATATTCCAGCAGGCGAGCTGGAGCCCGATACAGTTGCTCTTTTTCTTCGGAGAGTATCGACCCCTGATCTAAGTTGTAAGCAGGCGATTGATTTTTCATATTCCAGCTCTAAAAACGATGTTTTGCAATGCCTGGCCGGCACACAGAAAAACGGGCTGATCATTCATGATAGCAAAATGGCGCAGCGGTGAATCTGCGAGAAGCAATATTTCGGGCACATCCTGCCAGTGTGGTTGGTAGTCTATAAGAATGTGCACCTCTGTCCAGCAGCACCGGATTTCCATTCCTTCTACGGGGGGGAGTTTGGTGGTGACATAACGACCATCCGGACAGTAATCCATAAGGCGCATCGAGTCTGATAAAGCGATGAAACAACTTTCGCTATCATCCGGTGAAGCCAATAGTCCGGGTGTGCCACTGGCTACTGGTTGAATATTTAAATGTTCAACCTCCCCCATGTCTTCTTGCGGCACCAAAAGGCGCAGATTGTCGGCCCGAAGATAGATATATTGACCATGCCCTGGTTGCGTAGTGTGATCCATAACGATCATTCCTGTCTAGCGTAAGGCCAGCTTACCAGAACGGTCATGCGGCCAAAAAGTGGTTGACGGTCTTAAGTAATTCGCTGTCATTGTATGGTTTGGTGATATAGTGATTCACCCCTGCATCATTCGCAAGTTGGCGGTGTTTCTCCAAAGAACGCGAGGTGATCATGATTACAGGCATTGATTTGGTTTCTTCCTTATTGCGCAGATAACTGGTCAGTTCGATGCCGTTCATATTCGGCATTTCCAGATCAGTCAGCACTATGTTCGGCTTGAAATCATCAATGAGATGAACCGCCTCCATACCATCTCTGGCGGTTTCAGTGTGGAAGCCGGCATCCTCCAAAAGCTGTTGTAGGGAGTTACGTACGGAAAGGGCATCATCCACTACGAGTACGCTCACGCGTTGTGGTCGCCGTTCTGTGGTGGCTGCCGCCTCTGCTCGACGCTGTTCTTTGCTGCTCTCTTGCACGGCGCGTGGGCTGTCGGAAAACAGCTGTTGCAGATCGATATTAACCGCTACACTACCGTCACCCAAGATGGACAGACCTGCTACACCTCTGGCATGCCGACCAAAGCGGCCCGGGTTGATGACCAAGAGGTCGCGGGCATCCATCAGTTCGTCCACCAGTACAGCTCTTGTCTTATCTCCAAGGCGGATGATGATGGCATCGTACTGCTCAAGCGGTTTTTCCTGATCAAGCGGTAGCCCCACCAGATCAGCCAAGTACATAGCCAGCACAACTTGTTTGCCATGGCGAAACAAAAGCCGCTCGCCCATTTTATCAAAGTGGCCGGAACCACGGGGAACGGCTTGTTCCACGTGTATGGCCGGCAGGGCGAAACGGTTAGTGCCGACGGCCACAATAAGCGAGTAGACCGTAGACAAGCTAGCTGCAAAACGCAGTTCTATGGTGCAGCCCTGTCCGGTTTGCGAACTAACCTGGATCGTGCCATGCTTGCCGGTTACCCATTCATGGACTACGTCTAGCCCAACACCACGGCCTGATACCTCACTAACCTCATCACGGGTGGAGAAACCTGAAGCCAAAATGAGTTGAGCCAGTTCATTGTCGCTCATTTGGTGGTCGGCCGGAATCAGTCTGCGTTCTACTGCACGCTTGGCAATGGCTGCATAATCGAGGCCACGGCCATCATCTTGGCAGCGCAAGGAAATCTGCTGTCCCTGCAAGGCAAAGGAAAGAACAATGCGACCTGCTGCTGGTTTGCCATGGGCAACCCGAACCTCCGGACTTTCCAGTCCATGGTCAACCGCGTTGCGCAAAAGATGTAAAAGTGGCTCGGCCAGCTTGTTGAGCACATCACTATCAATAAGGGTGTTGCCGCCCACAAGTTCCAACACCGCTTCTTTACCCGTCGCCTGAGCGGTGCTGCGCACGTTGCGTTGAAGGCGTGATTCCAACACTCCCACCTCGGTCATGCGAGTCCCGGAGACCAAGTGCTGAAGATCGCGTGAAAGAAGCTGTTGACGCGACTGCGTAGCCACGAGCCCGGCAACATCGTCCTCAAATTTTTGGCTCAGCATGCGCAAGTCGCTGAACTCTTCGGTTAAAGCATGGGTGGTGCTGTGCAATTCGCTGTATTGATCCATCTCAAGCGGATCAAAGACTGCATCCTCACTCCTGCGGGTTCGTGCCCGCATCATGGTAAGGGCGCGGATATTCACCAGGTTTTCCAGTTCCATCAAACGCCTGTGCACGCGCAGGTTCTGGTCGGCGACTTCCCTAGATTGAGTTGCAAGTGCCTTCATGCTCGCTTCCATGGCTGAACTGGCCACAGATATTTCGCCTGAGACGCGGAAGAGTTCCTCCACAAGCTGCAGACTGACACGCAGGTTGGAGGCAGGTGTTACTGCTGTTTCTTGAATGTTGGGTTGCTTGGCCGACAGCACGTCGGTCCGTTCCGGTACCGCTTGGGGAGCAGACACACGGTCGACTAGAGCGTCAAGACTCTCCCCGCGATCAATCAGGTTGGCAACATCAAGGACACTTTGAAGCACACCCTGCGCCTGAGTCGGATACTCATCGTTGCCGGCTATGTAGCCGACCATTTGTTCCAGACAATAGGCCGCATCCAAAAGCACTTCTGCGGCAGCTCCCGACACCTTGCCGCCCTGGTGGAGCTCAAAGTATTCAAGAATATCTTCAAGGTGATGGCCCAAACTTGTTAGGCCACGTAAACCAATAATGGCTCCAGAACCCTTTAGGGTGTGAGCAACACGTTTGGCGGCAATAATATCTGAGCTGTCGCCTTCGCCTGAAACCATATTTTGTGCGAGGCCGACCAGGTAGGCCGCCTGATTGGGTGCTTCTTGCAAGAAGCCGTCAATAACCGTCTGATCTGCATCTTTTGGTACCTGCAGGTTCACATCCTCAGGCTTTGCAAGGAGTGCGCGAGCATGATTCGCGCCGGTTGGAGACAGTTTCAGTTGCTCCGGCATGGCCCCCAACCGGTGCATGATCTTTAACCCCTGCTCTTCATCCAGCGGACTGGGGGCCTCCAAGAGATGATCCACCAAACCAGCTGCTGTTGACGGGTCTTCCATGTTACGTAAATAATGGACCATCAATTGCGGCCATTTGCGCAGGAAGTCAAACACCGGCTCCCGCTCCTCACCGGAAAAGGCGGCAAGGAGCAGGGTGTTTTCCAGTACATGATCGCAGACTGCCTGCAGCCCAGGAAAACCGGCCATGTCTGCAGCTTCGCCCATGCGCTGGGCCTGACCGCTGTACTGATCAAGCGCATCCATAAAGGCAGGATCTTCGCTCTCCAGCCTGGCAAGGTCTTCAAGCGCCCGGTCGAGCTGAGGCTGCACCAGCTCGATCTCTGCAGCAAGCGCTTCTATGAGATCATAAAGTTTCACGGTGTCCTACTCTAAGGCGGAAGGTGTGCCGATTAGGCGGTTTGCGGCAGTTTGAACACGCTTACGGATTCAACCAGGGTCCGTGACGCCGCAAGCAATGTATCTGTTTCCTGGTTCTGGGCGGCAATCTGCTGGGCAGTATTTTCGGTGCTGTCACCGATACGCTGTACAGCTTCAAGAAGTTGGGCGCTCATGCTTTTCTGCTCCTCTGAAACGTTGGCAATACTGCGTACCTGTTCAACAAGTTGCGCGGTAATTTTCTGGGTGCGCCGCATCTGCTCACCAGCTTTCTGCGCCTGCTCGGTACCCTGAACCACCTGGGCAATAGTCTTGTTTACCGTGTTAATCGTTTCATTGGTTTCCACCTGAATATTACCGACCAAGGTACCGATTTGCTCGGTCGCGTTACGCGAGCTTTCAGCCAGCCTCTGAACTTCTTCTGCAACCACCGCAAAACCTCGGCCTGCTTCACCGGCAACAGCCGCCTGCATGGAGGCGTTCAAGGCCAGTACGTGCGTACGTTCGGAAATGGTGTTGATCAGGTTAACGATACCGGAAATTTCCTGGGAGCGTTCACCCAGGCGTTTGATGCGTTTTTCCGTTTCTGCAATGGTCTCACGAATAGAGTCCATTTCGTGCACAGTGCCGGTTACTGTTTGCAGGGCGTCATCGGTAATCTCGGTAGCTTCTTCTGCGGAAAGGTTACTCTGCTCGGCCAGGGCCGCCACACGGTTCATGGTCTGGGTGGCTTCAAAGAGGGATTCCATCATCTGATTAACGCTCAGACGTTCTTCTTCGGCAGTTTTAGTTACTTGATCAGCCTGACTTTTTACATTACCCGATACCTGTGCTACCTGGCCTGCAATTCCGGTTACATCCATAAGAACTTGCACGGTTTCATCGGTCAGTGCGTTGATGGATGCAGACACCGTACCAATAACATCCTCGGTAACTGGAGCGCGGGTTGTAAGATCCCTTTGGGAAAGCTGATTAACAGCCTGGAGAATGCTGATAACTGAGTTGTTGAGTTGTTCGTTTTCATCCTCTGCCTGTTTTTGGGCGGCAGTACGCTCAGCCAGGGTGTTACGGGTGTCAAGCCAACCAAAAAAACCGAGCAAAGCGATCATGGAAAGTGCGCCGGCAAGGATCGTAAGAAACAAGTTCTGCGCTCTATTCTGAGCAACAACTGCCGCATGAACGCCCTCAGCAGTTCGAGCTTCCATCAATTCGTAAAACTCATCGACGGACTGCATGATTTTGGCTTTTTCTGCGTGGTATTCTGGAGAGAAAACCGCTTGCAGCGCCAGTTCCCGGTCAGGTTTACCCACACGGCTGTATTCACCATCCGGCCCTTTGAATTGTCCTTTGATGGCATTGAAAGCTTCAGTTTCACGCGCAACAAGAGCGTTTGAATCTACTTCAGACTGACGTAGTTTGGCAAATTCCTCATCGGTAAAACCAGCCTCTTCCATCAGCGTCTGCAACGGTACCGCCACTCCAGAGTCAGGACGCGGTTTTTGGCCGGTAACGGCAACAAAGTCCCAGTAAACACGATGATAATTCTCCGGGCGTTGTATTTGACCATTCCGTACGGCCAGTACCCGGTTGTATTGAATCTGGTAATCACGTTTGCCAGTTGCGGCATAAGCGCGCACCAGTCTAGTCAGGTCGTCCGAGCTTTGACGCAGCTCGTCCGCCAACAGGTAAGAGCGCATCTGGTTTGCCTGTGCAGCCGTTAGGTTCCGGGAGGCATCCATCATAGAAAAGAACGAATAGGCCAGGAAGCCCAAGGCTACAACAACCAAGGCAACCAGAGCAATCAGTAGTTGCCGAATAAGTTTGGCGTTCATTTGTGAGTCCTCTCTCTTCTCTTAAATAATATGAATCAATTCCTAGTTGCAGCGAAGTTGAGTAGTTATTGCAGGTCATCAAGCCATTGAACCTGTAACTTCTGGATCGTGCCATCTGCTTCCATAGATTCCAGCGCCTGATTAACTTTTTTTATCAAATCAGCATTGTCATTGCGCGCAGCTAAACCGTATTCTGCCGGCACATGTCCTGCTTCAATAATTCTGATTGCCCCTGGTGAGTTTTTTGCATAATATTTTGCCATTACACCATTCACAAGAACCGCATCAACTTCTTTGTCAAATATCCCCCGACTCAAAGTAAGGACTCGTTCCTGATATTCAACAATCCTGCCAGCATGGCCAACAGCTTTTCGCACAAGAGCTTCAGCTGATGCATCAGCTAAAATCCCTACTGTTTTTCCTGTAATTTCTTCTTTGCTGCTGAAGGGAGATGCGGTCGAAACAACGATAACATCAGGGCTACTCAGATACGATCGTGAGAAAAGAAATTGATTTTGATCATTTACTCGCATGCCAAGAACAAGGTCTATTGTACCGTTATTAAGCTCTTGCTCTTTCTGTGTCCACAGTACTTCTCTGACTTCAAAGGGTTGCTTCATACGTTGAAAAACTTCCCTCATAACGGCAAAGTCATACCCCTGCAGCTGTCCGCTGGCTGCACGAAATATCATGGGAGGGAAGGTGGCATCCATGCCGACAACTATTTTATGCCCTGCTGCTCCACGCATTGTGCTATCAACACCTTGCTTTGCAGCATCTATATCTTGAGTCTTGGTTCCAGTGGCAAGCTGGGATGCTGTGGTTGGATCTGTTTGACGATCACAGCCGGAGAGCAGGAGGACTGCCGACAATACAAAAATCAGCATAGTTGAAATAACAAATGAGCGTTTTTCTTTCATGGTATTCTCCACAACAAACTGGTTTTACTGTGTTTTTATTTATCAAATAACTTCCATAAATATAGAAAGCAACGCATAAAAGCAATTGCTCTGGCGAACGTATAGCGGTTATCTTAAATAAGTTTGGGTAGGCGTAGCAAGTTTATCACCTCCCAATAAAATCCAATATCTTCTGCCTCAGGTTTTTTTACAGACTTTTACTCATGGCCTGTTCCAGTGCACAAAGTAATGATGCACTATCTAAATCGCACCAGAACTTATCATCAAGGAGACAGGTCGCGCGGACGTGGGGTTCCAACAATTTTGGGGCAAGGTCAGCATCACTTTGTTCTTCGTTATGCCAGCGCAAACGTTGCGGCAGTCCGTCAATGACCAATGCAGCCGCATCGGCGTCATGCCCTAGCACCAAAAGCATCTGTTTGGTTTCTTGCGCACGTTCCAGTCCGAGGTAGCTTAATAGATCAAAAACCGGAATCAGGCGACCATGCAGGTTGGCTATTCCCAGCAGCCATCGAGGTGTGTTGGGTAGATGGTGCAAGGTAGGAATTTCGGTTAGCTCACTTGCTTCATCAAAATGAATCATGATGCCGATTTCTCCAAGTCGGAATCCCTGACGGTGTTGTATTCCCTCAAATTCTGCCGGTTTTCTCCAGTCTGCTCCCATGGCCATGATGCCAGTCTCACCGGGAGCAAGAACAAAGCCTCGCTCTAATGCCTCCACCGGCTTCAAGCCGGGATATATGGTATCCTGGCTTGAAGTAGCGCTGGTCATTGCATTCATAGATTCTCCTGCAAATTACGGCTGCTGGTTGTGTTTCTGCTATAGGGAGCGCACTACATCAAGCACTGCTTGGTCCGTGTACGGTTTGGTGATGTATCCTTTGGCGCCCAGCATCTGCCCCCACGCCTTGTCTGCCTTCTGGTCTTTGACCGATACCAGTACTACCGGTATGTCTTTGGTCTCAGCATTGTTGCGCAGAGCTCTGGTGGCGGCAAAACCGTCCATTTCCGGCATATTGACATCCATGAGAACACAATCCGGTTTTAAACGTTTGACAGCCTCAAGCGCCAATTTGCCATTGGTGGCGGTACTTACCTGATAACCAGCTCCTGAAAGAAGCTTTTCCATGCGGCTGAGATCTGAGGGGGTATCATCGACAACAAGAATTGTACGAACCATTTTTAACTCCTTTTTGTTTTGTGTGAACAAGACGAGGTACAGGCAGCGATACGATATAATACGGTATATTAGGAAAGAAGGTACTGACTTAAAACTTCATGCAGTTTTTGAGGCAGCACAGGTTTAGTCAGGTAGGCATCGCACCCGGCCATTTTGCCGCGAATGCGGTCAAATGGTGAGGTGCGGCTGGTAAGCATAATAATTCTCGTTTCCTGCATTTTCTGCGGTAAAGCCTTGATGCGGCGGCAGGTTTCGTAGCCGTCAATGCCGGGCATGAGTACATCCAGGAGGATGCAGTCGTAGCTGGCTGTCCGGCAACTTGTTATCGCAGCTTCGCCGTTTTCGGCAAAGCTGACAACCAGCCCGCTCTTCTCCAGGAAAATTTTTAACTGCTGGCGAACAGCCAAGCTGTCGTCTACTACCAGTACTCGCTTTCCTTGCATACTTTCCGCCGTAGGGGCGACGGTTTCGCTTGCAGTGTCGGAAGCAGACGGCGTAGTTTCACTATCTTGCTTGGCACCATTGCTATCCCCAGCTTTAAAAAGAATGCGGGAGAGCAGCATGGGCAGGATAGGCCACTGCACAGGGCGGTTGAGCTTGCTATGACCTGTAGGTACATCTCTTGGCGTGTCCACCCAGCCCACCGGCTTGTCGACCAGCCAGGGCTGAGCTTCAGCCCAGCTTGTCGCATTTTTGTCAAGAGCGTCAATCAGGATGACATCGGCCAACTGCCCTTCTGATTCATCAAGCAGATGTAATGCTGGATTGCGGCGCTTAGATAATTTGACAATGGCATGCAAAAGACGCCGTTCATTTTCATTGAAGCCGAGTACCAGTATCTTGAGTACGCCGTGTTTGGATTCGGCTGCATCAGGATACTGCTGTTGAACAGTCGTCATGCACTTACCTTTCTTTTTAGTAATTATTTATAGGTTGTTTAGGCTGTCGGCCCACCGTAAAGTGGTCAGAGGAGTTTTTTGGATAGACCATTTTGAGCGGTCCACCGCCTGCAAGGACCGGCTGTGCCGGTAAATACATACTTCAAGGTCTATTTTCGGTAAAAAAAGTAGCCGTTGTCAAGTGTGGCGGGCATTTTTTGTAACCCCTGTTCTAGAGAGAAAATCCTGTTACCGGACAAGCGGCTGAGTTTTTTGATAAATTTTGTCGGGCCAATTTGTTTTTGCGGTACTGCGATACGACGTAAAATACAAAATACAGGAAAAATCATGAATCTGCTGCTTTTGGGACAGGAAGAAGTGCAGGAAGGCAGGCTTGTACTGACAGGCCGCCGCGCCGCGCATTTACGCGAGGTGTTGCGGGTGGAGCCGGGCAGCGTGGTGCGGCTTGGGGTGGTGAATGGCCCAAAGGGCAGGGGAGAGGTGCTCAGCGTCGGTGAAGATGCTGTTCGTTTACAGGTGGAACTGAGCGATGAATTGCCTGCAGCACCCGGTGTAGAGTTGATTTTGGCCCTGCCCCGGCCCATCATGCTGCAGCGCATCTTCAAGCAGGGGACGGTGATGGGCCTGCGTCGGCTGCATCTGATTCGCAGCCGGCGGGTGGAAAAGTCCTATTTTGCAAGCCCGGTGCTTACGCCGGAAAAGACGCGCGCCCTCATCCTGGAGGGAATGGAGCAGGCCATGGACACCTGGATGCCCGAGGTGCACATCTACCGGCAGTTTAGGCCTTTTGTAGAAGATGTACTGCCGCGGATTCAGGGTCGGGGCATCATTGCCCATCCGCAGACAGAGGCAGGACTTGCCGATGTTTTTACTCCACCTGGACCTGATTGTCCGCTGCTTTTGGCCATTGGCCCGGAAGGCGGCTGGAATGACTATGAGGTGAAGACCTTTATCAGCCGTGGATTCTTACCGTTCTCCATGGGTAGCCGCATCCTCCACGTGGATACCGCAGTGGTGGCGCTCATGGCCCAGTTGGATCTGCTCACTCAGTTGCGGGCAAAGCGTTGCCGCAGCTTGCCATAGAGCAAAATAAACTCCGGCAAACGCAAGAAACGCAGCAAAAACGCGTAAACAAAAACAGCAATACCCACAATCACAGCAACAGCCAGCAGTTGCTGCAAGATCATACCGTGCAACCAGGGGGCAAGAAGCGAGCGCATACCCCATACCACAGCTGACATGGTCAGGGTGGCGAGCATAATTTTGATCAGGCCCCGTATCAGGTAGAGCAGAGGATAGCCATCCAGCTTGCGATATAAAACCACGCCCAAAAAGAAAAAGTTACACATCATGGCGCAGGAAGTGGACAGGGCAATACCTTTGTGCTGGAGAGTGGTGATCACCAAGTTGATGATGAGCAGATTCGCGCCCACGCCCAAAAAACTGCCGATTACCGGATAGCGGGTGTCGCCGGTGGCATAAAAAACCGGCACCATGACTTTAATGGCCGCATAGGCGAAAAGGCCGATTGCATACCAGGACAGCGCCTGAGCCGTGGCCAAGGTGTCTGCCGCCGTGAACGCGCCGTGCTCGAAAATGAGCCGGATAATAGGTTCAGATAAAAGTACCAGTCCGGCTGTGGCCGGAAGCGCCAGGGTGAAGACCAGCACCAGAGACGAGGTAAAGGTCTGCTTGAGGCCGGCCATGTCCTGCTGGGCCGCCTGCTTGGCCAAAACCGGCATCACCGCGATGGACAGGGCCACGCCAAAGACGCCGATGGGCAGTTGCACCAGGCGGAAGGCGTAGTTGAGCCAGGACACCGAACCTTCGGCGCAGGAGGCGGCGAAGTTGGTGTTGATGAAGATATTGATCTGGGTGGCGGAAAGGCCGATGGTGGCGGGCAGCATTAAGAGCAGAATACGACGCAGGCCGCTATCCTTGGGTGCAAAGATGAAGCGAAAACGGAAGCCGATCTTGCGCAAGGTGGGGAGCTGCATCAAGAGTTGCAGCAATCCGCCCAAAAGCGTACCCCAGGCCATGCCCACAATGGCCGGCTGACCAAAAAGATTGGGCAGAATAAAGGCCAGTGACAGTCCGCCGATAATGGAGCCCAGATTGAAAAAACTGGAGGAGAGTGCGGGCACAAAAAATTTGCCCTTGGTGTTGAGCATGCCCATGACCACCGCAGAAAGCGAAACAAAGAGCAGAAAAGGCAGCATGATGCGAGTCAGTTGCACGGTCAGCTCTGTTTTACCGGTGATGTGCTGAAAATTCGGCGCCAGCAGGTTGACGATGGGTTCCGCGAACACAAGCGCCAGCAGGGTCAGGGCACTGATGAGCATGGCAAAAAAGACCATGACATTGCCGGCCAACTGCCAGGTGTCCCGTTCGCCCCGGTTGGTGTTGTAATCCGTAAACACGGTGACAAAGGCTGCGGACAGCGCGCCTTCGCCGAAAAGATCGCGCAAAAGATTGGGGATGCGAAAGGCGACCACAAAGGCGTCGTAGGCATAGCCCGCGCCGAACATGCCGGCAAAGACCTGCTCGCGCACCAAGCCTAGTACGCGGCTGCACATTACGGCAATACTGACGGCTCCGGCGGAGCGAACGATACCGGCGGTGGACTTGGCCGGCTGGGTGGATTCTCGGGTGGACATAGAGCGTTGAGGGTTACTGAGGGCTTGTTCTCTCTTGACTTTGCAAGGTTTTAAAGAATATATACAACAATTTTCAAACCCGGATGGTTACCATTCCCAAGGTAAAAGGGAAAGAGCTTTAGGCGGGCGCTGTCTATTTCCAGTGCCTGGCGCTCACTGACCCTCATCATACACTCGTATCTCACCCGTCATTCGTACAAGCGGAGGTTTTCATGCAGGACGTGCAACAGATCAGGAACACCGTCATCCTTGGACACGGCAACAGTGGTAAAACGACCCTTGCCGAGGCCCTGCTGTTCACGGCCGGCGCCATCAAACGCCTGGGCAAGGTGGATGACGGCAACAGCAATATGGATTTCGAGCCCGAGGAAACCAAGCGTCATATTACTATCGGCGCTTCCTTCAACCACTTGGGCTGGAAAAAGCACGATATTTTCATCACCGACACACCGGGTGACGACAACTTTGTCAACGAAAGCCGCTTTGCCGCCCAGGTTGCGGATACCGCCATTCTCACTGTGGGCGCGGTATCCGGCATGCGCGGGCAAACGGAGAAGTTTGTTGATCTGATTCAGGACAATTCCCTGCCCTGCCTGATCTGCATCACCAAGATGGATAAGGAACGGGCCGATTTCAGCAAAACGGTTGCCGGTATCCGCGAAAATACCGGCCTCAACCCGGTGGCTCTGTACCTGCCCATTGGCGCGGAAGATGCCTTCAAGGGGGTGGTGGATATTGCCGCAGGCAAGGCGCTTCTGTTCAAGGAGGACGGCAGTCTGGACACGGCGGATATCCCGGCTGATCTTGCCGACGAGGCCAGAAGCCTGCGTGAAACCCTGATGGAGTATGTGGCGGAAACCGACGACCTGCTCATCGAAAAGTTTCTGGAAGAGGGCGAACTCACCGATGAAGAACTGATGAACGGCCTGAAAAAGGCCATCAAGAGTGCCGCTATTGCCCCGGTTTGCGCCTGCGCCTCATTGGCCGGCAAGGGAGCGGCAACGGTACTCGATACCTTGGTCAGCTTCTTCCCTTCACCTGCCGAGATGCCTGCCCGTCAGGGCATCAATCCGAAAAATCAGGATGTTATTGAACGGCCCGGCCAGGCAGATGCACCCTTTTCCGCCCAGGTTTTCAAAACCATGGCCGATCCCTTTGCCGGTCGCCTGACCATTTTCCGCGTATTTTCGGGCACACTCAAGGGCGACAACTTTTATAATGCCACCAAGGATGAGAGCGAGCGTTACGGCCAGCTCTTTGTCATGGCCGGTAAGGAACAAAAACCGGTGGACGCGGCCATTCCCGGCATGGTTGTGGGCGTGGCCAAGCTGAAGGAAACCACCACCGGCGACACCCTTTGCGAAGAAGCCAATCCCATTGTCTACCCCGCACTTGAGCCGCTGCCGGCAGTGATTGCCTATGCGGTCAGCACCAAGAAGGGTGACGAGGAAAAACTGTTCTCTTCCATTACCCGTCTGCTCGATGAAGACCTCACCTTGAAGCTGTACCGTGAGCAGCAGACCCACCAGACTCTGCTCTCCGGGGTTGGTCAGGTGCATCTTGAGGTGACCGGCGAGAAGATCAAACGGAAATTCGGCATTGAACTTGAACTGCAGCCGCCCAGGGTGGCCTATCGGGAAACCCTGAAGGGTCGCACCACGGTCCAGGGCAAGCACAAGAAACAGTCGGGCGGACGCGGCCAGTTCGGCGACTGCACCATTGAGATGGAGCCCTTGGCCAGAGGCGAACATTTTGAATTTGTGGATAAGATCGTTGGCGGCGTTATTCCGCAACAGTACCGGCCTGCGGTTGAAAAAGGCATACTTGAGGCCATGGAAAAGGGCGTGATCGCCGGTTATCCTTTTGTGGACTTGAAAGTCAACCTGATTGACGGCTCCTACCACAACGTCGACTCTTCGGAAATGGCCTTCAAGATTGCCGGTTCATTGGCCTTCAAGAAGGGCGTCATGGAGGCCCAGCCGGTTCTTCTGGAGCCGATTGTGAACATGGAGGTGCGGGTGCCCAAGGATTTTGTCGGCGATGTCATGGGCGATTTGAACAGCCGTCGCGGCCGTGTTTTAGGCATGGATTCCGCTGCCAAGTACGAGATCATCAATGCCCAGGTGCCCCAGGCGGAGATCCTCCTCTACGCTCTTGACCTCACCTCAATGACCGGCGGTCGAGGTTCCTTCACTGTGGAGTTTTCTCACTACGAGGAAGTGCCGGCCCACATTGCCGATAAAATCATCGCCGAATACAAGGCTGAAGACTAATGACCAGCGACGCTCGCGCCTCATTCCGCTGCGGGGTACTGACCCTGAGCGACAAGGGGGCGCGGGGTGAGCGTGCAGACACCAGCGGCCCGGAATTGCAGGAAATGCTCCGGGCCGCCGGCTTTATAGCGGCAGAATACGGCATCATTGCCGATGAGCAGCAGCTCATCGAAGAAACCCTGCGGGATTGGGCCGATACGCTGCAGCTTGATTTGATTGTCACCACCGGCGGTACCGGGGTTTCTCCAAGAGACCTCACGCCCGAAGCCACCCGAAATGTAATCGAACGCGAAGTGCCCGGCCTTGCCGAGGCCATGCGCCTGGCCAGTCTGGCCGTTACTCCCCAGGCCGTATGGTCGCGCGGCATAGCCGGTATTCGCGGCACGAGCCTTATCCTCAATCTGCCCGGCAGCAGAAAAGCTGCCCGGGAAAACCTGGCTGCAGTCCTGCCTGCCCTGACCCATGGTTTGGAAAAAATCCAGGGCAGTCAAAAAGACTGCGCGCCGGAACCTGGGCCTCCGGCCTGAATTTTTTCTCTATCTCTCTTTCCCTCCCTACAAATCCCCTCAAGCCGCCTGCCGGCTTTTCCTGTTCTTACGGCTCAAGATCACTGCGTATGCGCAGATAGCTGGGAAATCGCGGCAAGCCCTTGGCTGTGAAACCGCGGTGCCGATAGGTGATCACTGTGCCGATGGGCGGTGGATTGCTACGGTCTGCATCGCTTAAGCCGGTACCAATGCGAAACGCGCCATGCTCGTTGCGGCAACTAAATGCACCGAGCTCGCCCCTGTACTTGCCTTTGCCGGCATGGTGCGCGGTTACGGTGCATTCCGCATCCTGCAGACTTTTCAGCTTGAGCAGTTGATTGCTGCGCCCGGCCGCGTAGCCTGCATTCGGGTCGCGCAGCATCACGCCTTCACCGCCACCTGCCTCGATCTGCCGCAAAAACGCCTGAACCTGAGCAAAATCACGCACCTCATGCTGCGCAATACAGACAATATTGACCTGGGGATGCGTGTCCAACCACTTCTCTAAAACAGCTAGGCGCTGGTACAGGTTACCTTCGGCATGGGGAACATCGAAAACGTGCAGCTTCAGGCCCGACCAATCGCCCCTGTAACTGCGCACCGCGGCAGAAATACGCTCAAATTGTCCACGGCTGCTGTACAATTCGCCATCTAGGGCAAAGGGTGGGAAATCACGGGTAAAGTCGGAAGATGGAGTAAAGGCATGACCGTTGCGGCTCAACAGGCGCTTGCCGTCCCAGAAGGCGCGTACGCCATCGAGTTTTTCGCTCATGGCCCAGCCTCGAACATCCTGCTGTTGATATTCCCTAGCCAGGAGCAGGCCTTCCGCCTGCGCGGCCGAACTGAAAACAAGTAAGCACAAGAACCATGCGTATACAGAACGCAAAGCGGTCAGCCCTGTTTTTCTGTGCAGACGTATCCTGTGCGGGCTCATAGTTACGTGGCTCAAAAAAGCGGACATGTTCGTGAAACCTCTGCAAATGTATATGGGCGGCAAGCCGTTCAACATGGCAGAATCATCTTACACTGCCGGGTTAGTCATGGATTACGGCATTTGCCGCATAAATTCCCACATTTTAATGCGCCCGGCCTCTCTTTGACCATGACCGAGAGTAAAGGTGATGCTTTCATGCAGCATTATGCAGCAGGCCAAGGAAGTACACCCTCATTAAGCTGCATAATGGTAAGTCAATTGTTTTTACAACATCTTGATAACATAGTCATAAAATGAAAATTATTACTATTTATTCTTTTTTATTTGCATTTTTTATAGTTCGAGATAGGCTGCATAGTATCCATTTGCTGGGGTAAAGGCTTTAGTCTTTTGGCCCGATGAAAAACAATCCTTGTGGCTGTATCCAAGGAAGGAGGTGAGCGATAGCCTGAGCCGTGACAACAAGGCGTTTTCTGTGCTTCATCAACATTTTCGGGGGAGAGTTATGGCAGCAGAAACCAGAACACCAAACCGGTGGCTTATCGCCATCATGGGTACCATCCTGCAACTCGTGCTGGGCACGGTCTATGCTTGGAGCTTCTTTCAAAAACCGCTGGTCACTGCCTTCCAGTGGTCCAACACCCAGGTTGCCTGGGCCTTTTCCCTGGCCATCTTCACCCTTGGTTTTGCCGCTGCCTGGGGTGGAGTGAAACTGCCCAAATTCGGGCCTACCAAGCTAGCGGTTATCGGCGCTCTTCTTTACGGGCTGGGCTGGATTCTGGGCGGCTTGGCTCTCAGCACCCACAGCCTCATTCTCCTTTATCTTGGCTATGGCGTCATCGGCGGGCTAGGACTGGGTCTTGGCTATGTAACCCCGGTCGCCACTGCGGTAAAATGGTTTCCGGATAAAAAGGGCCTGGTCTCGGGCATGGTAGTCATGGGCTTTGGCTTTGGCGCACTGGTCATGTCCAAGATCATTGCCCCCATTCTAGTGGGCATGTATGGGGCCGATGGACCGGGCCTGATCAAGATGTTCTATTCGGTCGGCGTCATTTTGCTCATCGCAGCGGTTCCTGCCGCAGCCTTTATGCGTAACCCGCCTGCAGGCTTTGTTCCGGCCGGATACACCCCGCCTGCTCCGGCGGCCACGGCATCAAGCGGCACTGCTGCTTCCGGCAATGGCCTGACCACGCAAGATTGCATTACCTCGGGCCGCTTCATCCTGATGTGGCTCATCTTCTTCTGCAACATCACCGCAGGCATCATGTTTATCGGCTTTCAGTCGCCCATGCTGCAGGATCTGCTCAAATTGCGTGACCCGTCCATGGACACCATGGCCCTGGCCGCAGCAGGCGCAACCTTGATTGCCGTCAGTTCCATCTTTAACGGGGTAGGTCGTTTCTTCTGGGGTGGGCTTTCCGACAAGATCGGCCGCATCCAGGCCTTCCGCCTGATTCTAGGTTCGCAGATCCTCGTTTTTGCGGCCCTGATTTTCATCCGCCAGCCGCTGCTCTTTAGCGTTCTGGTCTGCTACGTACTCCTGTGCTACGGCGGCGGCTTTGGCTCCATGCCTTCTTTCGTGCTCGATACCTTTGGCCAGCGCCTCATGCCTGCGGTGTACGGCACGATTCTGACAGCCTGGTCCTTCGCCGGCATAGCCGGGCCGCAGATTGTGGCCATCATTAAAGACATGTTCAAAGACAGTCCTGATGTGGTGCCCACCTACACCTTTGTCGTTGGTACTGGTTTGCTGATTATCGGTTTTATTGTTGCGCTCATGCTCAGCAACAAGGTTTTTTCCAAGAATGGCGTGGTGGCTGAATAAGCCCGCAAGAGAAGAGCCGCCGGGTCATTTTGAAACAGGCCCGGTTCGTAACCTGAAGGAGCCTGGCAAATACCTATGAAAACAAGCGAAAGAACCCCAACCGAACTGGAACAGCTTGCCACACTCAACACCATGCTGGCCAAGACTTCCCGTGAAGAGGGCGGCCTGATTCCGGCCTTACAGACCGCACAGAACCTCTTCGGCTATGTGCCGCATTTTGCCATGGAGCAGATCAGTACCAGCCTGCGCATCCCCATGGCCACGGTGTACGGTGTGGTGACCTTTTATCATTTCTTTTCCATGAAACCGCGAGGCAAGTACACCGTCCGCATCTGCCTGGGCACGGCCTGCTACGTGCTGGGCGCGCAGGCCGTGCTGGATGCCTTCCGCGATCAGCTCGCTGTAGAGGTGGGCGAGACCACGCCGGATCAGCTCTTTACCCTGGAAGCCGGCCGCTGCTTTGGGGCCTGCGGTCTGGCGCCGGTAATCATGGTCAATGATGTCGTGCACCAGCGGGTGCGCCCTGAAGACGTGGCAGGGCTGATCCAACAATATCGGCATGCCGAGCAACACGAGGGAGAGCTGGTATGAACATCGAACGCATACAATCCACCAGCAATCTGGAACAAGTCCGCGAGCAGGCCCGTGCGAACAGCCCTGAAAACGGTGTGGCCGGCGGGCCCGAAGCCATCCTGCTGTGCGCAGGCGGCGGCTGCATCGCTTCCGGTGCCTACGCCTTCAAAGATGCACTTAAAAGCGCGCTGGAAAACCAGGGTCTGGCAGACACAATCACTATTATCGAAACCGGCTGCCTAGGCCCCTGTGCCCTGGGCCCGGTTTGTGTGATCGGTCGCGACAAGACCTACTACCAGGGTCTGCAACCGGGCGATGCCGAAGAGCTGGTCGAATCGCACTTAAAGAACAATCAGGTTGTGGAGCGGCTCACCTGGAAGGGAGAAGGGGAGAAGCCGGTGCCGGTCTTGACCGACATCGAATTTTTCAAACGCCAGACCAAGGTGGTGCTGCGCAACTGTGGCCGCATCGTGCCGACCAGTATTGCAGACTACATCGCCCACGACGGCTATGCCGCCTTAGCCAAAGCGCTCACTGCCATGACGCCGGAACAGGTGATTGACGAGATCCGCATCTCGGGTCTGCGTGGTCGCGGCGGAGCTGGCTTTCCCACCCATCTCAAGTGGACCTTCACCCGCAACAGTCAGGACCCGCAAAAATACATCCTCTGCAATGCCGACGAGGGCGACCCCGGCGCATACATGGACCGCAGCGTGCTCGAAGGCGACCCGCACAGCATTGTCGAAGGCATGGCCCTGGGCGGCTATGCCATTGGTTCCAGCAAGGGCTATGTCTATGTGCGGGCCGAGTATCCCCTTGCCATCGAGCGTCTGCAGATTGCCATTGATGCGGCCCGTGAGGCGGGCTTGCTGGGAGAGCGCATCCTGGGCACGGATTTTTCCTTTGATATGGAAATTCGCATGGGCAGCGGCGCTTTTGTTTGCGGCGAGGAAACCGCCCTGATCAACTCGATTGAGGGCAAGCGCGGCGAGCCCCGTCCGCGTCCACCTTTCCCGGCGGTTAAAGGTTTGTGGCAAAAGCCGTCCTGCCTCAACAACGTGGAAACCTTTGCCAATATCCCGGCCATTATCCACAGAGGTGGTGAGTGGTATGCGAGCATGGGCACGGAAAAGAGCAAGGGCACCAAGGTCTTTGCCTTGGCCGGGGCCATCAACGTAAGCGGCCTGGTGGAGGTGCCGATCGGCGCAGAGCTGAGAGAGATTATTTACGATATCGGCGGCGGCATCAAGGACGGCGGCGTGTTCAAGGCGGCCCAGATGGGCGGGCCCTCCGGCGGCTGCATTCCAGCGGCCCATCTTGATGTTGCATTGGACTACGAAACCCTGCAATCCCTGGGCGCGATCATGGGTTCCGGCGGTTTGATCGTCATGGACGAGCACTCCTGCATGGTGGATGTGGCCCGGTTCTTCCTGGAGTTTACCCAAGACGAATCCTGCGGCAAGTGTGTGCCCTGTCGTGAAGGCACCAAGCGCATGCAGGCCATCTTAACGAAGATCTGCGCGGGCGAGGCCACACCTGAAGATCTGGACCTACTTGAAGACCTGGCTGCAACCGTGAAAAGCACCTCACTCTGCGGCCTGGGGCAAACCGCGCCCAACCCGGTGCTCTCCACCCTGATGCATTTCCGGGACGAGTATCTGGAACATATCAACGAGAAGAAGTGCAGGGCACATGTGTGTTCGGCCCTGGTGCAGTTCTCCATCAACGACAACTGCACCGGCTGCACCCTGTGCGCGCGCAGATGCCCGGTACAGACGATAAGCGGTGAAAAGAAAGAAAAGCATGTGATTGATCAGGAACTGTGCATCAAGTGCGGAGCCTGTCTGGCGGCGTGTAAGTTCGGCGCTGTGGATAAGCTGTAAGGGCCCGGCTCTTATGAAACAATGTTGCACACTTGCAGACCTACAGGAGGCAGTATGAACATAGAACTAAACGGCAGGGGCTACCAAGCAGAGCCGGGACAAACCATCCTGGAAGCAGCCCGGGCGCATGGGGTGTACATCCCCACCCTATGCTATCACGCCAAAACAGGCGGAGTGGGCAAGTGCCGGGTATGCGTGGTTGAAGTTGAAGGCATGCGCGGCATTGTCACCGCCTGCACCGTGCAGGTGGCAGAGGGCATGAAGATTGTCACGGAAAGCCCGAGCCTGCGCAAACACCGCAAAATCGTGGTGGATTTGCTCCTCTCCTCCGGCCACCACGACTGTCTGTCCTGCGCCCAGTGCGGCAATTGCGAATTGCAGGATGTGGCCTATGCACTCGGCATTACCCATCCTTCCTTTCCCCAGCCCGAGCGTGTTGCCGAAGATACCAGCTCGGAGTTTCTGGTTTTTGATGAGAGCAAGTGTATTCAGTGCGGTCGCTGCATCCAGGGGGACAACTGCACCGTCATCAACGACACCCTGGGCTTTGCGTACCGAGGTGCAGATACCAAGGTCAGCTTTGACCACGACTTGCCTATCGGCTCCTCATCGTGTGTGCAGTGCGGCGAATGTGTGCAGCTCTGCCCCACCGGCGCGTTGAGCGACAAGAAAGCCAGGGGCCTTGGCCGCAGTTGGGAACTGGAAAAGGTGAACACCACCTGCCCCTACTGCGGGGTCGGCTGCCAGATGACCCTGCATGTGGATCGCGGCCAAAACCGCATTGTGCGGGTAACGGGGCGGGAAGACGCCTTTAACGAGGGCATGCTCTGCGTGAAGGGACGCTACGGCTACGACTTCCCCTCAAGCCCCAAGCGCCTCACCCATCCCATGATCCGTAAAAACGGCGTACTGGAGCCGGTGAGCTGGGAGGAGGCACTCGACTACACCGCCACCCGCATCAAGGAGATTGTGGACCGGGACGGGCCGGATGTGTTCAGCGCCTTTGGCTCCGGCCGCATCACCAATGAAAACAACTACGCTATTCAAAAATTTACCCGCGCGGTGATCGGCACCAACAATGTCGACCACTGCGCCCGAACCTGACACGCTCCCACGGTGGCCGGTCTGGCCGCAGCATTCGGTAGCGGGGCGATGACCAACTCTATTCGTGAGCTGGAAGACGCCAAGGTTATTTTTGTTATTGGATCCAACATGACCGAGGCACATCCGGTCATCTCGTACTATGTGAAACGGGCGGTGCAAAAGGGTGCGATCCTGATTGTCAACGACCCACGCCGTATCGACCTAGTCAACTGGGCCACCATGTTTGTGCAGCACAAGGTGGGCACAGACGTGGCCTACATTAACGGCCTGATGCACGAAATCTTTGCCAATGGCTGGGCAAAAGAGGAGTACCTGAACGAGTACACGGAAAACCCTGAAGTTATTCGTGAAGTGGCTGCCGCCTATCCGCTGGAGCGGGCCTCCGCGATTTGCGGGGTGCCGGTTGAAGAGATGAAAAAGGTAGCTCGTATTCTGGGCGAGGCCGAGTCGGTGAGCGTCTGCTACACCCTGGGCATTACCGAGCATATCTGCGGCACGGATAACGTCAAGACTCTCGCCAACCTGCAGATGGTGCTGGGCAATATCGGCAAGCGCAGCGCGGGTCTGAACCCGCTGCGCGGACAGAACAACGTGCAGGGGGCCTGCGACATGGGCGCACTGCCGGATGTGTTTCACAACTACCAGCCCGTGGCCAACCCCGATGTTTCGGCCAAGATGGCCAAGGCCTGGGGCGTGGACAAGCTGCCCACCAAGCCGGGCTACAAGAAGCCGACCATCATCGATAAGGCCCTGGACGGCGGTACCAAGATCCTCTACTGCGTGGGTGACAATGCAGTGCAGAGCGATCCGCACATGGCGCATACCATCCGTGCCCTGCAGGCGCTGGAGTTCTTCATTGTCTGTGATATTTTCCCCAATATCACTACCCCCTATGCCCATGTCGTCTTTCCGGACACCTCCTGGGCAGAAGAGGACGGCACCTTCAGCAACACCGAGCGCCGCATGCAGCGGGTACGCAAGGTGCTGAACTCGCCTGGCGAGGCACGTTCGCACTGGTGGGTCTTGCAGGAGTTAGGCAAGCGGCTGGGCAAAGACCTTGGTTTCACCTCGGCCAATGCCATCTGGGAGGATATGCGCAGTTCCTCCACCGGTTTTGCCGGCATCACCTGGGAGCGCATCCACCAGTACGGCCTGCAGTGGCCCTGCCCGACCCAGGAACATCCGGGCACGCCGTTTCTGCATGCCAAGGGTCGCTTCTCCCGGGGCAAGGGTCTTTTCCATGCGACCGACTGGATTCCACCGGCAGAATGGGCGGATGAGGAATATCCCTTTGTCCTCAGCACCGGTCGCCGCCTGTGGCATTACCACACCCGCACACAGACAGGCAATGCCGTCGGCCTGGATACCATCTTCCCGGAAGAGCTGTTTGAGATCAATCCGGAAGATGCCCAGGAACTGGGGGTCAATTCCGGCGATATGGTGCGGGTGACCAGCCGCCGCGGCAGTATAGAGGTAAAGGCCTGGGTGACCGACCGTTCACCGCGCGGGGTCTGCTGGTGCAGCTTCCATTTTGAGGATGCCTGTGGCAACGTTTTGACCAACAATGCCTTTGACCCGGTGACGGAGACGGCCGAGTATAAGGTGTCTGCAGTCAAGATTGAAAAGATCAGCGATGGTCAGCCCTGGGATACACCGATACAGCGGCAGGCAAGACCCTAAGCTGAGTTACAACAAGGAAAACGCCGGGCGGAGTTGAAAAATCTGCCCGGTGCCTCTCCTTGATGCCGCATTATGCAGCACAGCCGCCTCGGTGGCCCTAATCAAAGCACAAGGAGGATCATCATGGATGATTTTCGGGAAATACTGGAGTTTGCCATCCGCAGCGAAGTGGAGGCCAAGGAGTACTATCAGGGCGTTGCCGCCAAAACCGGCAATGAGATGGTAAAAAAGCTCTTTCTTGAATTTGCCGAGGAGGAACTCAGGCACGAAGAACTGTTAAGCAACATCCTTGCCAACAACGAGGCAACGCTAAATTTCAAAAAGACGCAGGACTACAAACTTTCAGAGACCATACCCGACCCGGATATGTCGGGCAAGGTCAGCATGGCGGATATCTTTGCCGTGGCCATGAAGCGGGAAGAACGGGCCATGAACATGTATCTGAACCTGGCCAAGGATTCATCTTCGGAAAAAATCAAGGAGTTCTTTACGGAACTGGCAGAGATGGAACGCGGCCATAAGGTTAAGTTGGAGCAGGCCTATACCGATGTGGCTTATGTGGAGGCCTGGTAATTCCACTTTTAGATGAACGTGTTTTTTGCCGTCTTCACATCCTTGTGCTGAGATCGGCATACAAAGCACTTCAGAGCAATGCTAAGCGGCCTTAGGAGTCTCTCCCAAGGCCGTTTTTCTGTGGGCCGATGCGCATAGCTACGCGATACAGGCGCAGCACGAAAAGGGCGAAATCAGCACACGCCCGCAATGGAGATTTGTTTCTCCTCCGCGCCGGGCTGGACTGAACGCACTTCTCCGATGAGAAACGGTTTTTCGCCATGGGCAGTAAATTGCTGCATAATATCTTCCACATCCTTGGCACTGACAATGGCAATCATGCCGATGCCCATGTTGAAGGTGCGGTACATCTCCCGGATTTCCACCTGCCCCTTGGACTGAATATAGTTAAACACCGGCGGCACCGGCCAGGAACCAGGCTCGATGTGGGCCACGCAACCAGGCGGCAGCACGCGGGGGATATTATCGATAAAACCGCCGCCCGTTACATGCACCAGGCCATTGATCTTGAAACGGCGCAGGACATTGACCACACTGTCCACATAGATCCTGGTCGGGGTGAGCAGTTCTTCACCCACTGTGCGGCCAAGTTCTTCCACATGGTCGTGCACGGTTTTCCCCGCCTCTTCAAAAAAGACTTTGCGGGCCAGGGAATAGCCGTTTGAGTGCAGGCCCGAGGAGGCTAGGCCGATAATCTTGTCGCCTACGCGGATATCGCTGCCGTCGATGATCATATCCCGGTCGCAAATACCCACCGCAAAGCCGGCCAGGTCATAGTCTCCCGGCTGGTACAGGCCGGGCATTTCGGCTGTCTCTCCGCCAATCAGCGAGCAGCAGGCCAGTTTGCACCCTTGGGCAATACCGCGCACCACCTCGGTGGCCACGTCGATGTCCAGCGAACTGCTGGCAAAATAATCGAGAAAAAAGAGCGGCTTGGCCCCGCAGACCACCACATCGTTCACACACATGGCCACCAGATCAATGCCGATGGTGTCGTGGCGGTTGCAGAGTTTGGCCACCAGCAGCTTGGTGCCCACCCCGTCGGTGGAAGAGACCAGCACCGGGTTTTTCACATTCTCGCTGCTGAGCGAGAACAGGCCGGAAAACCCGCCGATGTCGCTCACCACACCGCGTCGGTGGGTGTCGGCCACCAGGGGTTTGATGCGTGATATGAAGAGGTTGCCCTTGTCGATATCAACACCGGCCTCTGAATATTTGGATGCTTGCTCGCTTGTCATAATCACAGTATGTATCAGTTTCAGGTGTTTTGCAGGCTTTCTGCAAGTATTACCGCAGGTTGTTGCGCCCTGCAAATGAGCACTTGTACTGAGTTTGCACAAGTCTTGTCAACAGGTTTGCTTACCCGCGCAAGCTCTGGCCGAACCCTGCCGTCAAAGACTGCTCCACCACGTCCAATCAATATCGAATGCAAGGCTTATACGCGATGGAAACCCACGGTTTACTCATGGTTTTTACAGGCAACGGCAAGGGAAAAACCACGGCTGCCCTGGGCATGGCCATGCGCAGTGCCGGTCATGGTTTGAAGGTCTGCATCATCCAGTTCATCAAAGGCAGTTGGACCTATGGTGAAATAGAAGCCATCAGGCGCTATGCCGACTGTATAGATCTTCACGTTATGGGCAGAGGCTTTACCTGGAAATCGGACAATCTGGAGGAAGACCGGCGACTTGCCCTGGAAGGCTGGAACCTTGCCCGCCAGTGCATGGATTCAGGCACCTATCACCTGGTGATTCTGGATGAATTTACCTACCTGCTCCATTACAAGATGCTGGATCTGGACACCTGCCTGAAGGCGCTTGCCAAGCGCAGGAAAGAGCAGCACGTAGTCATAACCGGCCGCTATGCGCCGGATGCGCTGGTGGAGGCGGCTGATCTGGTTACAGAAATGCAGGCGATCAAACACCCCCTGCAGGCAGGAATCAAGGCCCAGCGCGGCATTGAATTTTAAGGCCGTCCATGCAACCGGCAGACGCAAAGGGATTTGGAAACAGTATCCGCACTTGATCATGGCGCAGGAATATTTACCTTTTACGACGATTGGGTGTTACCGACATCGTACTGAAATATCAGAAAAAGGAGAAAACCATGTCCCTTGATCATCCCGCCCGTGTGCGCAACCCCGGCGCTGCCGCTGTTTTAAGCGCCCTTGTTCCTGGTCTTGGCCAGATCTATAACGGCACCTTCTGGCGAGGTTTATTCTGGCTGATCATCACGCCTGGCCTTTGGTTGGGCAGCGGTGGTGTACTTGGCTGGATCTGCCATGTAATTGCCGCCATTACAGCCTATAACTTTGCCAAAAAAAATCCATATCACTAAAAGCAGAACGCACGCGCAAATTAACCATGCTCGTTCGAGGCTGCAGCACCGCACTGAATGCCCTGCGCGCAAAACTGAAAGGCTACGGCTCTGTGGCTGTAGCCTTTTCCGGTGGTATTGACAGCACCCTGCTGCTGCAGCTTGCCCTGATGTGCCTTGGTCCGGAGCGGGTACTGGCTTTGCACGCCCGCTCGGATCTGCCTAAGGAAAGCGAGCAGGCAAGGGCGCTTACCTGGCTGGAAACGCTTGGGAAACGCTGCAAGCTGCGGTATCTAACTGTTGATTGGCAGCCTTTATCAATTGAACCCATACGTCAGAACAGCGAGATGCGCTGTTACTTCTGCAAACAGCACATGTTTAGCCTGCTGCAGCAAGTGCGAGAACAGCATGGCATGGCATACCTCCTGGATGGCAGCAATGCCGACGACCTTGTGGAGCATCGTCCAGGTATGCGGGCAGCCCGGGAACTGGGTGTGCAGAGCCCGCTTGCCGATGCGAGTTGTACCAAGGCGTGTATCCGCGCTATCAGCCGGAAGCTTGGCCTGCCTACCTGGAACATAGCGAGCGCTTCGTGTCTGGCAACCAGAATCCCGACCAACACAGCCCTCAGCCTGCCCCATCTGCACCTGGTGGCACGGCTGGAAGCAGCAGTGGAGGCCCTGGGCTATCCTGGATGCAGGGTGCGCCTTCATTCAGCACAGGCAGATTCGGCGCTGGTTGAGTTGGATCCGCTTCACGACAACATGCTGCAACCATCAGTCAAGATCCGCATAGAACAGGCATTGATGGAACTCGGAATACAATCTGTTTCCTTCCAGACCGCAGCCAAAAGCAGGCTGGCCCTGCGCTAGGCGTTTGGGCCGCAACCCCTTGTATCTCTTGGCTCCTCGTTTTTTTTCCTTTGACAAAGGCAGTGTTTTCTATTTTAGTCCGAATCTACAGTACCGCTGGGTTGATCGAGAAGCAGCCCGGTGCATGATTCAAACATCTGGGAGGGAAGAATGAACAAAAAAGAGTTGGTTGATGCCATGGCTGATGCGGCAGATATCAGCAAGGCGGAAGCCGAGAAAGCCTTGAATGGGATGCTGATGGCGGTCTCCAATGCCTTGGCAAAGGGCGATAAGGTGACCTTGGTTGGTTTTGGCACCTTTTCCACGGTCAAACGTACCGAGCGGCAGGCTAAAAACCCGCGCACCGGCGCATCTATTTCTATTCCTGCTAAGACTGTTGCTAAGTTCAAACCCGGCAGCAAGCTTTCAGACGCTGTTAATTAAAGCAAGAGATCCAGAAATCGAACAGCAGTTGGCCTTGGGTCAACTGTTGTTCTGTTTGAAGAAAGCAGTAAAATACAACTGGATTCAGTTCGTTCATACATATACAATAATCAATGCTTGGATTTGCAGTACTTTCAAAATAGAGCTGGACATGCCGTGCAATTGATGATATAAATATCACTATAATTTGGTTTGAAACTCCGAACTGTTCAGCGGATAAATCAGCCAAGCAGATTGTTTGCATACTGTCGGGAAGTGGCTCAGCCTGGTAGAGCACAGCGTTCGGGACGCTGGGGTCGGAGGTTCAAATCCTCTCTTCCCGACCAGTACCATACAATTCAATTCTTCCGCTCCGCACTGTTGTACGCAAAACGATCCTACCGGATCGTTTTTTTCATATGAAGCGTGTGCATCCTTGCGACCCCTCTTCAAAACTCCTGCTCGTTCTTGTGTCATGACTAAAATCGGCAGAAACCAACCATGTCCCTGTGGATCAGGAAAAAAATACAAGCATTGCTGTCTGCGAGCAGAGCAGGCGGCCAAGCCTGCGGCCTCTACCCAAGCTGCTCCGGTTGTACCCACCCTTAAGGCAGAAATTGCCAAGCTGCAGCAAACCGCCCAAGAGCAGGAAGCAAAATTTTGGGAGCTTGGTGTTTTTCTCTTTTTCAGCACCGCAGCAGGGGACGCCTGGCTGCTGGAAATAACCGAGACCGATGCGGTGCAGGTGGCGCAGGCAGGCGCAGCCATAGATTTACCCATCGAAGAGAATGCCGAGACCATTGCCATCAACTGGACCCATACCTTCAAACTGGTGGATAAACAGATAGTTTTGACCAGTTATGCAAGCGGCCAGGAAGAACCCCTGCCGCAGGCGCCTGCACAGCAGATCCACGCGGCCATCCGCCGTATCCACAAACGCTACGATAAGGCCCTGCTGGATCAGGTGCATCTCGCTGCTGAAGAGCAGGAGCATTAAAGCTCGTCAATTTTTACAGGCAGTGAAGTTTCCTCTGAAGCCGGCTTTTGCCGTTACTCAAGTCGCGTAAGGGCCTTTTCCGGTCTCCTCCCGAGACCACAGGGGAGCGGTCAAAGCTCGCGTTTTCACCAGCCTTTTTTCCAACTCATCTCTTGACATATTTCAATGAGTGTTGAAGTGTGTCGTCATGGAAACGAAACAAGCTTCAGGTGTTTTTCAGGTGCTTGCCTCTGAGGTGCGGCTGAGTCTCTTCAGGCTCCTGGTCAGGCATGAACCGGAGGGGCTCGTAGCTGGAGAGATTGCCAAGGCGCTCCAGGTGAGCAATACCAATTTGTCCTTTCATCTCAAGGAACTGCTCTATACCGGGCTGATCTCAGTGGAGAAAGAGGGTCGTTTTTTACGCTACCGTGCCAATATCCCCCTGATGCTGGAGACTATCGCCTTTCTCACCGAGGAATGCTGTTCCGGACAACCGGAACTATGCCGGCAGTACCGACTGGAAAGCTCGGTCTCGCCTGCCGTTTTGCCGTCATGCGCCTGTGGGCCAAAAGAATGAGAGATGTACGGACATTTTTTTTGCAACAACATGTCAATAGTTCTTGAATTATACGATAGTGGGAATGATCGTGTGAAGACTTGCGCTGAATCAATCCCTGCATAGGCAAGCGGCGGCTCTTGCAAGCGGTTCTTATGGACCCCAAATTGAGTCGCAACCTACCAAATCCAAATCTCAATCAACAACCACAGCAGCATGGATACCGGTAAAGAATTGTCGCCCCTCCCTTTGGCGCAAGAATGCGTTTGCAACTCGCCTTCACCAGCACCGGATTCGCGCCAAACTGCTGCTACACGTGGGTGGAATAGGCGCTATTTCCTGGTCATCACCTTGCTTGCCGCCTTGTGGTGGGCGCTTTACTCCTCCACCTTGCCGGCTGCAACATGGCTGAGTTACAGAGTGTTGGATCTCGGTTCCAACTCGCATCTTGGGGCCTCGGTCGAGTTTTTCTTCTACGACAGCGCCAAGATTCTGCTGTTGCTCGTTGCCATGATCTATGCCATCGGCTGGATCCGGGCGTCTATGAATGTGGAGCAGGTCAGGGCTTACTTGCTCGGTAAGCACCGTGGCATCGGCTATTTTCTTGGCTCCGGTTTCGGGGCTATCACCCCGTTTTGCTCCTGTTCCAGCATTCCACTCTTTCTCGGTTTTACCAGCGCCCGCATCCCCATCGGCATCACCATGGCTTTTCTCATTACCTCGCCATTGATCAATGAGATAGCGGTCGTGCTGCTGTGGGGTCTGCTAGGCTGGAAGTTCACCATAATCTACGTTGTCGTGGGCTTGCTGGCCGGCATTCTTGGCGGCTGGTTCATGGACGGCATCCGTGCTGAACGCTGGCTGCAGCCGTTTATTCTGGAGACACTTGCGAGAACGCCGGTTATGGAGCAGGCCGGCGCAGAGACCACAGGTACCAGGCTGAGTGTGCGCCGGCGCCATGAGTTTGCCTACAGCGAAACCGTGATGATTTTCAAACGGGTATGGAAGTGGGTGTTTATCGGTGTGGGGGTGGGCGCAGCTCTACACGGTTTTGTGCCGGAAAACTGGTTTGCCGAAAACCTGGGCGCTGGGCAATGGTGGACAGTGCCGGTGGCGGTGATCATCGGCATCCCGCTCTATTCCAATGTTACGGGTATCGTCCCGGTCATGCAGAGCCTGCTTGTCAAGGGAATGCCCATCGGCACCACCATGGCCTTTTGTATGAGCAGTGTGGCTGCCAGTATTCCGGAATTTCTGCTGCTGCGGCAGATCATGACCATTCGCTTGCAGGCCGCATTCATTGCCTATCTTTGGGTAATCTTTACCTTGGTGGGTTGGCTCCTTAATGCAGTCGGCCCGTATATCCGCTAATTTTCGTTACTCGTTTTCACAAGGAGATCGTCATGCACATCAAAATCCTGGGACCCGGATGCGCCCGTTGCAATCAGACAGAAGAACTGGTGCGTGATGTGGTCCAGACCAGGGGCAGCAACATCACGGTGGAAAAGGTCAGTGATTTGAAAGAGATGATGATTCTGGGCGTGATGGCCACCCCGGCAGTGGTGATTGACAGAGTGGTGAAATGCAGCGGCCGCATCCCCAGCAAGGAGGAGGTCGTCGGCTGGATTGATGCAGGCTGAACACTCGTTTCGATTTGCTGCTGCACCAGGAACAGCAATACTTGTTGATCGGAAACCTTTTGCTGCAGCTCAGAACAGGCTCATGAAAAAGCTCAGTATCTTTTTCAATATGGCTATAAGGCCTGCAATAAGTTGTTGTATCGCGGCTCCTCAGCCCTGATCTTGGGGCATTTTGTCTGCAGGCTTTCCGGCAAGTTAAGCTGTAATCCTTTTCGCGCGTGCTTCCGGTGCCGGATGGGGCTGGAGAGAAAGCTGTGCTTGCTGCCCAGGCCAGCCAGTTTATGAAGTGATGTCACAGCCGCCTGCGGATTGACGCTGTTTTCTTGCATGAAGGCCAATCCATAGTCGTCTGCTTCCCGTTCCTCATGCTGGGAAAATTGCGCGGCTGTAACCTGCTGCATGAAGGAGCCGATTTCAGACCTGGCAATATCACTAATGGCGCCCTCAATGGATGCCGCAGCTTTCCGCGTGGCATTGGCCGCATAGGCAATGCGTAATTTGTCATGAATATGTTTTAGGGACACATGACCCATTTCATGGCCGATGACAAACAAGAGTTCATCATCATCGAGCATATCCATAAGACCGCTGAATATCCTGATGCTGCCGTCAGCCATGGCAAAGGCATTGACTTCTCGGGTGAGATACACCTTGTAGTTGAAGGGAATATCGCTCGCAGTGGAATAACGGGCTAGTACTGCTGTTAATCTTTGGGCGTAGGGATGCGCCGACGGGGCAAGCTGAAATTGTGCATCAAGCTGTTTTGAGGCAGCAACAGAAATTTTCTGCACATCCTTCTCGCTCAGGGTCATGACCTTGGCTGCATCAATGCCGGCACTGGTGGCCATCAACCAGTCAATATTCTCAAAACCTGTTGCCGGCAAGAGAACAAGCATGCACGGCACGAGCTGTAATTTCAGTATGAAAGATTTCATGAAACAATTCATGTGTAAAGCCGGTTGTGCAGAAGGGTACATTGAGGGGATCATTTTGCTCTTGTGTTCTTATCCGTCTGCGCTTTTCTCATCTCGTCAACCACCTGGTTGACATCGGCTAAACATCAGCGGCCTTTGGGGTTTGTATGGCCGCAATCGCATGCTCCTTTTTGCTTCTCTGCTGCGATACGTGCAAGGATTGTCGATCCGCCGTTGGCAATACAGTCCTCTTCTATCTGTTTTCTGCTGTATTGGAAGCAAAAGCAGACCAGATCATGGGCTTCAAATTGCTCTTTCTCCTGTTTGAACAGTTCGAGATTGATCATTTTGATACGGGCTGCCTCTTTTCCAGGTGATTATTCTATGTTTTGATTTATCAGGAGCGAAAAAACCGCCACAACCACAGACCAAGGAACCCCAACAGCACCAGCCAGATTGCAACAATGATCGGTACCATGGCCCGGTTGACCGGTCGTTCTGCAGCTACGGCCGCCTGTTCCCGTGCTGCCTGCTTCACCTCTTCCGGCAGCAGGCGCAGCACCAAGACCAGGCCCAGAGGAACAATGACAAGATCGTCCAAATATCCCAATATCGGAATAAAATCCGGAATAAGATCAATTGGGCTCAGGGCATAGGCGGCAACCGCGAGCGCCAGCAGGCGCACGAACCAGGGTGTGCGCGGATCGCGACCGGCAAAATAGATGACAAGCGTCTCTTGTTTCAGCTTCCTGGCCCAAGCACGAATAGTTGCTATCAAGAGAACCCCCGTAGCATGGCATGATGTGAGTTTGCTGCAATAGGTGAGAGTAACCAGGCAAGGCCTACTACCCGGCTTCAGCCTGCATTGTTCAGGCGAGAAAGGATCACAGCACAGGCGTTCCCTGATGATAGACCAGTTGCCAGCCTTCCGGCGTCCGCTTCCACAAACTGGCCCGACGTGAGATCCGTGTGGGTTGTTCAAGCGCATAGGTAAAAAGAAAGTGCTCCGCTTCAATTTGTCGGACTGCACAATCAAAGACTCGCCACAATTCCTCCCTTGGCTGCTCCTGCCTTTGGGCAAGGGTTGCAAGGACAAAATCCCTCTCATACACCTTGCCTGAAGCGCCGACCTCCCAAAAATCTGCAATCAGCAGGTTTTCAAAGTACGCTCTAGTTTTGCCGTCATTGGCCGCATAGATCAGCGGTTCCAACTGTGTGAGTTCTTCGAGAATCGACTCCATCTCTGCTGCTGTTTGTATGGCCGCTATGCCGGTTGGCGCGGAAAAGGGGAGGGCGGAACAAGCGTCCGCCCATAATCGGTTGTATCTATTTTACAGTGCTGAATGCTTATCCCGAATGGCATCGGCAAGGGCATCGAGTTCAGCAAAGGTTTCCTCACGTGGCAGGCCTTTACACAGCACTGTGCCAAGAATTTCCGCCTTCAGGTTGGGAGTGAGGCCGGAAAGTTGTTCCACAACCTTGGTGCCCCAGCCGTAAGAACCAATAATCGCCGCATGCCTGACCTTGGGGCGCAAAGCATTGGCAAGATGAGTGGCAGAGTACACACTTGGGTGAGGCCCCAAATGAACGGTTGGGGTGCCGATGACGATGGTGGCGGCGTCAACCAGGGCCATTGCCAGCTTACCTATGTCGGTGCTCGTCAGCTCGAATTTTTTCACCGTGACACCCCGTTCCGCCAGGGCCGCAACCAGGTGGTCTACCATCATCTCTGTACTGCCGTGCATGGAGATGTACGGGAGAACAACCAGATCCTTGACCTGATCCGAAACCCAGTCCTCGTAGGCAGACATAATCATTTCGGGATGATCCCAAATCGGGCCATGACTGGGCGCGATCAGATCAAAATCGATTTCCCGCAATTTTTTCAGATTACCCTGAATCGCCTTGCGAAACGGCATCATGATTTCAGCATAATAACGCTTTGCCGCCAGCATGACATACGGATCGTCTCCGGCATACAGGCCGGACATGGCAAGATGTGAGCCCAAAAAGTCGCAGGTAAAAACAATGCGGTCTTCTGCCAGGTAGGTGACCATGGTTTCCGGCCAATGAACCCAGGGCGTATAGATGAAGCGAAGAGTCTTGTTGCCAAGGGAGATGGTTTCGCCGTCACTGACGGTCTGAATGCGTTCAGCCGCAATTTCAAGATGATCAACCAGCAGATTCTTTGCCTTTGGCGTGCAAAGGACAATTGCCTCTTTGTACATTTCAAGGATAAGCGGGATGGTACCCGAGTGATCCTGCTCCGCATGCTGTGCGACAATATAGTCAATTTTTGCAACGCCATCGAGTTGCTGCTGCAAGGTGTCTGCCATTGCCGGATCGACCGCATCAATGAGGGCTGTTTTATCTGACCCCTGAATGAGGTAGGCATTGTAGCTGGTGCCATCGGGCAAAGGAATCAGCGCATCGAACAACCTCCGATTCCAATCTACAAAACCCATCCACTGAATGCCTTCACGTATTGTCCGTGCTTTCATATACTCTCCTCTTGGTTGTTGTTTATATGGTGGTAGGATGAATACCTGTCCTGCCTCAGTTGGAAAAGGGCAATCAACATTGCTTCCAAGTTCGTTATCAGCATGCTGACTACACCTGCCCGCCTACACCTTTAAACTTCTCCACAAACGCGGCAATCTTCTGAAAAACATTTTGCTTTTTTGTCAGGTATTGCGGGTTCAATGGGCTCATTTTCGGTAAAACGGCATTCAATTCCGTGCCGTTTTCGCTGGCAAACTCGCGCTTGAGCGAGGTGGCGATATATCGCTTCGCTGCTTCTGCGTTCAGATTTTCGTCGACAATAAGCTTCCGCGCCTCGCGCTGCTGCTCCGCCTGGGCGTAAGTGAAAAATGCCTCGATAATACCGGCCTTGTCGGGAATCTCATCCAGGTTAGCCTGGTTAATAAAATGTACAACCAGGCTTTCTTTGGCACGATTGCCGAGGCCGGCACGGATCAAGCGGCGTACCTCTTCGATCAAGGCCGCCTTGTTTCCGTGTTTCTTGTTGTGCTCGAAGATCAACTCCAGAATGTAGTCCAGATTGATTTCCTGAGACTTGAGCAGATCCACCTCAAACACCACGTCATCCCAATCGATGGTGGATTCGCCCTGTTCCGCGCCCGCCTTTTGCCTGCGCAACCAGTCGCGAATATCGTTGTAGGTGGATTTGTAATCCTGAATCTTGCGATCAGCCGGCAATTTGGTGGCCTGCATGGCGGCCAGATCATCGTCATCCAGGTAATATTTCGCCTTGAAGGCATCAACCGCTGCCGCATCATTCAAATCAAGCTCCTGCAAGGCCTTCAGGCCGGCAAATTCATCGAAATTCTGCAGGATGTTTTCAATGCGCAGGTATTCGCCGAACAGTTTGACGAAAGCCTTTTTATCAGACTCTTTTTCAATGGCGGATGGATCAGGAAAGCGCCGCTCCAACTCCGCGACCACAGCCATAAAACCACGCCGCGCTTCGCCGGTAATAATATCCGTAAAGCCCTCCATGTATTCCCTGTAACTTTTCTCCAGCACTACGTTTTTGGTGTTTTTGTCGCCAAACAGGGTAATGGCGTCAATGGTGGCCTTTTCCAGGTCGCGAAAGGTAACGATATTACCAAAGGTCTTGGTGGCGTCATAGATCCGGTTGGTGCGCGAATAGGCCTGTATCAGGCCGTGATAGCGCAGATTTTTGTCTACAAACAGGGTGTTCAGCCTGGGAGCGTCAAAGCCGGTCAGAAACATGCCCACCACAATCAGCAGATCAATTTCTCTGGATTGTACCCGCTTGGCAAGATCGCGGTAGTAGTTTTGAAAGCCGCTACTGTCCACACCAAAGCTCGTTTTGAAGAAGCCGTTGTAATCGGCAATAGCTGCGCTCAAAAACTCCTTGGCGCTGCTCTCCATGGCCGATACATCAAAGCTTTCATCCTGAATATCGCCCACTGCATCCTGCTCTTCATTGGCGGCAAAGGAAAAAATGGTGGCAATTCTAAGCGGTTTATCATTTGCCGCCTGCAAGCTGTTCAGGGTTTCATAGTAGAGTTTGGCCGCATCCACATTGCTGACCGCGAACAGGGCATTAAAGCCTTTGGCATCTGCTTGCAGCCGGTGAGTTTTCTGCCGGTAGTGGTTGAGAATGTATTGGGAAATTTCGCGGATACGCTCCGGGTGCAGCAGGGCCGACCTGTTTTCCGCTGCGGTCAGTTTTTGTTCATCCTGTTCGGTTTCACTTGCCTTGAATTGCGGCCGGACATCGTTGTAGTCCACCTTGAACTTGAGTACTTTTTCATCGCGGATGGCATCGGTGATTACGTAGGAATGCAATTCGCTGCCAAAGACACCGACCGTTGTTTCAGCACCCAGCGCATTTTGTGGAAAAATAGGCGTACCCGTAAACCCGAACTGATAATACCTTTTGAATTTCCTTTGCAGATTTTTCTGGGCCTCGCCAAACTGGCTGCGGTGGCACTCATCAAAGATGAATACGACCTGCTTATTATAGATGGGCAGCTCGCCTTCACTGCGCATCAGATTGTTCAGCTTCTGGATAGTGGTGACAATGATCTTGTTGTCTTCTTTGTCCAGATTACGCTTCAGCCCGGCAGTACTGGTTGAGCCATTCACGCTGTCGGGTGAGAAACGCTGGTATTCCTTCATGGTCTGGTAGTCCAGGTCTTTCCTGTCCACCACAAAGAACACCTTATCGATAAAGTCCAACTCAGTCGCCAAACGAGCGGCCTTAAAGCTGGTTAATGTTTTGCCGGAGCCGGTCGTGTGCCAGATAAAGCCGCCGCCTTCCGGTTTACTCCAGTCTTTTGCAGTATAAGAGCTGTTGATCTTCCACAGGATGCGCTCGGTGGCAGCAATCTGATAAGGGCGCATCACCAGCAAGGTGTCGCTTACATCAAATACCGAGTATTTCAACAGCACTTCCAGCAGGGTATTTTTCTGAAAGAAGGTGGCGACAAAGTCTTTCAAGTCTTTAATCAGGCCGTTATCCGACTTGGCCCAGTTCATGGTAAAGTCAAAACTGTTCTTGTCGCGCCTGGTGGTATTGGCAAAGTAGCGGGAATCGGTGCCGTTGGA
>JAUNUN010000029.1 GCA_030538155.1 bacterium | reverse complement strand
CTGTCAAACTTGTGGAGTCCCCCGGCAGAGCCGGGGGGTTACCCAAGAGAAATTATTATTAGGTACAAATACAGATATTGCGATTCAACTACCCAAACAAATCATACCGAGTTCTGTCGCCGTCTTTATTCAAAATCAAAAAATAGACAACATAACTCTCATTCCTCGCCTAAAAGAACGCATCACAGAAATTGCAGAAAAAAGATCTCCAAAAGAAATTTCGGTCATCTCACATCAATCAGAAATAGAAAACTACCTACTTACCTTTAAATTATCAGAAAATGTACAAGAACATTCAATATCTATAAAATATTCAGTACAAGATATTGGATGGGAACCCCTTATCCAGGTTGAAATACTTGATAAATCGAAAGCGACTGTCTGCTTAGAAGCAAAAATATTCAACAACTCTATAGACATAAACAATGCAGATATAACTCTCATTGCACTTCCCGAGGATAAAACTTCTTCACACAAAGAGGAAGCAGATAGATATAGAAATCAAGAGGAACCAATGGAGGAATATCGTCCATGGGAAAAAATAAAATATCCATCTAGTGCGTATGCACAATACCATATTGGAATATTATCAATTCAGTCTGGAGAGAAAAAATACGTCATATCTGCGGTTTCATGCAAAGAAACAAAAATTGAAGATACAATTTATATGTGGAAGACAAAAGAAAAAGTTGTCGAAAAATATTTATATGCTAAAAACCCTTTTGATTACGCCCTTTGCGATTCCAACCTTAAAACATCAAAAGATAATATTAATATTTTTGATTACAAATCAGCATGGATAGAAGCGGGCAAACCGATATTGCTCTTTCGGCAAAATGAAAATGAGATTATATGCAATTCAAGCATCGAAGTTGTTGAAAATTTTGAAAAAAGGAACACATGGAACAATTGCAGAAGCAGATCAACACCTCTATGCGACGTGAAAGATGCATTATTTTACAATCATCAATATGAGTTTAATTGCCTCAATAAAACCGATACCGACTTAAAACTTGAAGTTGTCTTTGAAAAAAAATACGGGCAAGACTACAAGAATATATACAATTTCAGGGAAAACCCTACAAAAAGTCCTGGATGGTGGCATATATGGGAGCTAAATCTCAATAAAGATCAAAATAAATCTATAAAATTCAATATAGACTCTGACAAGCGGACGTATAAAGAATATAAAAAATACAATAAATCTATCGAAGGGTGTTAATTTCAATCAGGCATTCACACCGATAAAAAAGAAGCGGCAGCCAAAATATAGGTACTCCTCCTTGGATGCCACCGGTCCACGATCAGCAATACATTAAGCATGATTCGCATGATTCTACACTAATTCGTTTAGCGCGGAGCGATCCTCCCTCCCGTGAAAAGCATCCTTGTCTGGGACATTCCCAACCGCATCTTTCACTGGATCTTTGCTGGTTCGCTCGCCTTGGCCATGGCAATCGGCTTTGTCGGCGACGATGACGCCCCTTTCTTTCGGCTGCACATGTTTTTGGGGATGGTAGTCCTGTTCATGCTCGTAATCCGCCTGGTGCTGGGCCTGGCGGATTACGCTATTCCCGGTTCACCAGCTTCCCGCTGCAAGCACGGAAAATCGCAACCTACGTCTATAGCTCGGCCTTTTCCAAGACCAAGCACTATCATCCTGGCAACAATCCAGGATCGGCTATGACGGCGGCACTCATGTTTGTACTGGTGCCGGCCCTGTTCTTCACCGGCATTGGCCGGAGCGGCATCAGGGAGTTGCCCGAACCATTCGCCTGGGCCTTACTGGTAGTAGTGAGCGCGCACTTAGGCGGCCTCGCTTGGCACACGCTGCGCCATCAAGATGATATTGCAAAGGTGATGATCACGGGCAAAAGAACAGGACGGCAGGAAGACGCCATTTCCTTGGCGCACCCTGCCTGGGGCGGCGTTGTCCTTGCGGTCTCTATTCTCTGGATTGCCGCCCTTTTTACCGGCTACGACTCACGCGGCGGCACGGTGCGCTTGCCTCTGACAGGCACAAGCCTGCAACTGTGCACTGGCGACCACGACAGAGGCGAAGCTGAGAGTCGCGCGAATTTTCGCTCTGCAAGGGGAAAAGGTCTTTCTGAGCGTGGCGAGAGGAAGGGGCATCATGGCCGGGGCAAGCACGATGACGATTGAAGGTATTTGGCCGCAGCACATAGCGCATGGGATGAGGATGATTCGGGTAGATGACTTGGCTCAACGCTGAGCAAATCCCATGATGCCGACATAGTCAGAGCTTTGATCTGGAAGTGAGATTTTACTCAGCCTCTCCGGCTGCTGTTTGCCCCGATCCTTTTTGATACGTTCATTTCAAAAAACAAAGAAGGCAGAGCAGATACGGCTCAGAAAGAGGTAGTGCTCCTCCTGTACCGGTTCCGCCCTGCCTTCATCGATACGAGCAGGAAAAACGGTCAGGCCAAGCTGAGGCCTAAGCCTTAACCGTGTTCACGATCAGAACAAAAAAATTGTCCTCCTTGAAGAAGACCTGCTGCAGATCGTAGCTCTGGTTGGGCTCCAGCTCGACAAAAACCCGCACCTTGCTGCCGTCTGCTGCCTTGTCGAGCCGGATGGCCTTGACAAAGCGGCCGCTTATCTTGATCGGCCCTTCCAAGGCAGGGGCAACCTGCAGGTTGGTGAATTCGCAAATCACCTGCGGATTACCCGTTTCAATACTGCGCAGTACGGGCGGGTAAAAGCCGTTCAGCTTGAACTGCACCAGTTCGCCCCTTGGTGAATCGGGATCAAACTGGATAGCAGAGAGATACGGCGCATCCGTGGGTGCAGCAGGAACTGCAGCAGTAGGGGCTGGGCTTGCGGCTGTCGTTCCGGCTGGGGCGGCAGGCTGTGCCGGGCCAAGAGGTTGAACAGGCTGGGCCGGCTGAGTTGGTTGGGTCGGGCCTGACGCAACCTCCGGGGCTGGTGCTGGTGCCACCTCTGGTGTTGGTGCCGGTGCCGCTGTTTCCTGACGGGCAGACTTTTTTTCCGCCTCTGCAACAGGGGCAGGAACAGGCTTACGGGCTGCAACCGTTTCCTTGCGTGCTGGTACAGGTACTGCGGCTTCCTTCTCCGTTTCTTTTTCCTTTTGCTTCTCGGCCGCACGGCTTACTGTGGCTGTTTCCTGACCGGATCCCCTTTTATTGCTCGCTTCTGCCTGCAACCTGGCCGGTGCCGTTTGGGCAGGTTTTTCCTTGGCTGCCACTGCAGCACCTGCCCCGGTAAAGCGGATGACTAGGCGCTTCTTGCCTTCATCCACCTTGTAGCTGTGTTTCAGACCCTGCAGTGAGTTGACATCAAAGACCAGCCGCGTCTTGACTTCACCCTGGCGGTGGATGCCCAGCCGCACTCCTTTTACCACGGCAGCGCCCGGCGCAAGATCGCGCAGGGTACGGTATGGCTCCACCCCTTCAAAATCAAAAACAAGCCTGGGCTGCTTGCCCCCCATGGTGAAGACCTTGGGTTCCACTACGGTGTTGAAGCTGAGCACCACTTCCTCAGTACCGGCGGCCAGGGTCTTGTGTTCGATTTTTTGCAACTGCGCCGCACTTGCGGCCGCCGCCGTAGCACAAAGCAGGAAAAAGGGAAGTATTAGCCGGAGAAACATGGTAAGAATGGAACTTTTCATTTTTCTGGGACAGTTCGGGTAGTTGAAGTGAAAAAGCAGAACATGCATAGCAACAATTACGCAGTTGCTGCCCAGGAAGCAAGTTTTTTTCGCCAAGTCCGGATACTGGAACCCTTTTCTCCCGGAAAAGGGGAAAAGTCCCGGTCCAAACCTCCAAGGCCGCCTTTTCACCCCCTATACCGGCCGTAAACAGCCTGGCCCAAGGCTGCATTGCGGCACCATGATTTAGTACAGATGACAGAACACGACAAATCCGCGCCTATCGTACCTGAAATATCTAAGATACCTGATGCTTCCGCCCTAGAGGCGCTCTTGCCGCTGGTGCGCAAACCCGGCCAGTACGTGGGACTTGAATACAATGCCATCTCCGCCAAAAAGGGCGCACTCCAGGAAGCGCAGCTCAACTTCTGCCTGATCTTTCCGGATCTCTACGAAATCGGCATGTCGCACCAGGGCCTGCAGATCCTCTACCATATCCTCAATCAGCAGGAGGATTTCTGCGCCCACCGCGCCTACACGCCGGATACCGACATGGAAGCCCTTTTGCGCAAGAAGGGCATGCCGCTGTTCTCGCTTGAGGCGGGCGTGCCCCTAGCCAAGTACGACGTGCTCGGCATCACCCTGCCCTACGAGCTCTGCTACACCAATATCCTCACCGTGCTCGACCTGGCCGGCCTGCCCCTGTACAGCCGGGAGCGGAACCAGAGCCACCCGCTGGTGCTCGGCGGCGGATCCTGCGCCTTTAACCCGGAGCCGGTGGCGGATTTTTTTGACGCCATCCTCCTGGGCGATGGCGAAGAGGCCATTGTCGAGATCGCGAACCTGCTCCATGCGGTCAAGAAGAACAAAATCAGTCGCAAGGAAATGCTCAAGCAGCTGAGCGCGGTGCAGGGACTCTACGTTCCCTCCCTGTTCAAACCACAGTATAGCGAAGACGGCAGGTTGCAGTCTGTGGAGGCGTTGGAGCCCGGCCACACCAGCGTGCGCCGCGCCATTTTACCTGCGCTTGATTCCGGCGAGCTCCAGCATCGCCCCCTGGTGCCTGCCGTCAAACCGGTGCACGACCGGCTCGCCATGGAGATTGCCCGGGGCTGTACCCGTGGCTGCCGCTTCTGCCAGGCCGGCATCCTCTACCGGCCGGTGCGGGAGCGGAGCATGGCAGATATCCTCACCTGGGCAGAGAAAGGCATCGAGGCCAGCGGTTTTGAGGAAATGGCGCTCTTGTCGCTTTCCACCGGCGACTACTCCTGCCTGGATGAGCTGGTGCTCACCCTGATGAACCGCTTCAGCCCGTGCCGGGTGGCCCTGTCCATGCCCTCCATGCGGGTGGGCACGCTCTCACCGGCCATTATGGAGCAGATCCGGCGGGTGCGCAAAACCGGCTTCACCATTGCGCCCGAGGCGGGCAGTGAACGCCTGCGTCAGGTGATCAACAAGGGCATTACCGAAGAAGACCTGCTCGACACCTGCCACAACGCCTTTTCCCTGGGCTGGAACCTGATCAAATTCTACTTTATGACCGGTCTGCCCACGGAAACAGAGGCCGATGTTGGGGCCATCGCCACCCTAGTGCGCAAGGCCAAGGCCCAGGCGCAGACCAAAAACAGAAGCGGCAACCGCAGGGGCATACAGATCAATGTAGGCGTGGGCACCTTTGTGCCCAAGGCGCACACCCCTTTTCAATGGGAAGAACAGCTCAGCCTGGAGGCCTCGAAGGAGCGGATTCAACTGCTCAAGCGGCTCCTGCCGCCCAAGGGCTTCAAGTTGAAATGGCATGATCCGGAACAGTCGTATCTGGAAGGGGTCTTTGCCCGGGGCGACCGCAGACTGAGCGCACTGATTGAAGAGGCCTGGAGACAGGGAGCGCGGCTGGACAGCTGGGGCGAGCACTTTCAACTGGCCCGCTGGCAGGAAGCGGCCAAGGACTGCGACATCGAGTTGGATGCCTACCTGCGCAAACGCAGCTCCGAGGAACTGCTGCCCTGGGATCACCTGGACTGCGGGGTGGAACGCGCATTTCTCTTGGCAGAGCGGGAGCGTGCACTTACCCGGCAGTACACGTCGGATTGCCGCACAGACGGCTGCCAGGGCTGCGGTATTTGCGATTTCAAGACCGTGCAGCCGGTGCTGCACAACTCGCCTGCACCTGCAACAGCGCACAAGCGGCCTGAGAGCGGGGCCATTCAACAGGGCAAGGGCCTGAGCTACCGGGTGCACTACCAGAGAAGCGCCAACAGCCGCTTGCTTGGTCATCTGGAACTTTTACAACTCATCTTCCGCAGCCTGCGGCGCGCGGGCATGCCCCTTGCCTACACGCAGGGTTTCAACCCAACGCCCAAGGTCTCCTTCAGCCAGGCCCTGCCCGTGGGCATGGAGAGCCTGGCGGAATACTTTGATATGGAACTGCGGCGGCCAATCTCCCTGAACAGTTCGCTCATTGAAAGCCTGAACAGGGAGTTGCCGTCCGGACTGGAGGTGCACAGCATCAGCCTTGCGCCCAAAAAGAATGCGGCCTGTGCCAGGGCGAGCTACAGCGTCCATCTCAGCGGCCACCTGAACGGTCACCTGGGCAGCCATGATCCCGCCGCCCTTGATGCCAAGATAAGCGCCTTTCTGGCCTGCGAGCACTTTCCCATCACCCGGCTGCGCAAAAACCGGGAAACCAGCTTTGACATGCGGCCGCTCATTGCCGCCATGCGGCTTGATGAGGATGTGCTTGAACTGAGCCTCATCCACCACCAGGGCCTGCCGGGGGTCAACCCGCGCGAAGTGCTGGAGAAAGTCTTCGGCTTCAGCCAGGAGGAGGCGCTCTTGTGCCGGATCGTCAAAAGAGAAAGCGTGGATATGCCTGTTCCAGCTTGAGGATTATGCCGCTTTGCAGTAAATATGAAGGCTTTCATCCTGTGAATCATCCAACATTTTGTGCACCGCATGGATGCTGTGCCGTTTTTTGTGCCCGGATAAAGGAGAACGAATGAAAAAGATAGTATTGCGCGACGATGAAATGCCACGGCAATGGTACAACGTGGTACCGGATATCCCAAACGGGCTGCGGCCGCCGCTGGACCCAACCACCCATGAACCGGTCAGCCCGGAAAAACTTGGAGCCATCTTCCCCCAGGGGCTGATCGAGCAGGAAATGAGCCGAGAGCGCTTCATTCCCATCCCTGAAGAGGTGCTTGATATCTATTCCATCTGGCGGCCCAGCCCCCTGGTACGCGCCAACAAGCTGGAAGGGGCCCTGGGCACCAAGGCGAAGATCTATTTTAAGAACGAAAGCGTGTCGCCGGTGGGCAGCCACAAACCCAACTCTGCCGTACCCCAGGCCTTTTTCAACAAGCGCGAAGGCATCAAACGTCTGACCACAGAAACCGGCGCAGGTCAGTGGGGGGCCGCGCTCAGCTTTGCCACCTCAAAATTCGACATGGCCTGCAAGGTCTACATGGTACGGGTGTCCTACGACCAGAAACCCTACCGCAAATTTATGATGCAGACCTATGGCGGCGAAGTAGTGGCAAGCCCCAGTGAAGGCACCAAAATCGGACGTGACATCCTGGCGCGCATGCCGGATACGCCCGGCTCCCTGGGCATGGCCATCTCGGAAGCCCTGGAAGACGCCATTGCCCGCAAGGATACCAATTATTCGCTCGGTTCCGTGCTGAACCATGTGGTGCTGCACCAGTCCATTGTTGGGCTTGAGGCCAAGAAGCAGATGGAGATTGCCGGGGATTATCCGGATGTGATTGTCGGCTGCTGCGGCGGCGGCTCGAACTTTGCCGGTCTGATCGTGCCCTTTGTGCCCGATTACCTGGAGGGCAAGAAGATAACTTTCCTCGGCTGCGAACCCGCCTCCTGTCCCTCGCTCACCAGCGGCAAGCTGGCCTATGATGCCGGTGATGTGGCCATGATGACGCCGCTTCTCTGCATGTATACCCTGGGCCATGATTTTGTGCCGCCGGGCATGCATGCGGGCGGTCTGCGCTATCACGGCATGGCTCCGATCGTGTCTGCACTCACCAGGGAGGGTATCGTCAGCCCGCTGGCCCTGCACCAGCTGGAATGCTTTGAGGCAGGCGTGCTCTTTGCCCGCACCGAGGGCATTATCCCGGCCCCGGAAAGCACCCATGCCATTCGGGGAGCCATTATCGAGGCCATGAAAGACCCGAAGGAGCCCAAGACCATTCTCTTCAATCTCTCCGGCACCGGAGTGATCGACCTGCCCTCCTACGACCAGTATCTGCAGGGCGCATTGCAAGATTACAGCTATCCGCAGCAGGAGATTGACGAGTCTTTGGCCAAGTTGCCCAGCATTCCTTGATACTCTGACTCTGCACGGTTTTTACACTAACCCGCGCTTGTTTGTTTCCGCCCCAGCCTGCTGCTTTCTTCTTAAGCGGCAGGCTGTTTTTGTAGCGGCCGGCCATTTCAGCTCATCCTCTATCGCTGCTTCTACCATGCTCTTTCCGCTTTCAGCTCAAAAATATCGAAAAAGCCTGAGCCGGCTCAACTCTTTTATGTGGTTTAAGGCGCTGACCCTCAGTGCGCTCACCCTTGTGGCCACTTTCCCACCCACCGCCTCCGACGCTGCCTGCCCCGGCATGCAAGGGCTGATCAGCAAGGGCAGCTATGCGGTGGCCGATACCTCCGGCAAGATCGTGGCGGGCTGCAACCTTGACCAGGCCCTGGTGCCTGCCAGCATCATCAAGGTGGCCACAGTGCTGACTGCGATGCAGGTGCTGGGGCCGGACTACCGTTTCAATACCGGTTTTTACCAGGACCAAGCAGGCAACCTCTATATCCGCGGTTTTGGCGACCCATCGCTGGTGTCGGAAGAAATCAGCCTGATTGCCGCCCGCTTAAAGGCGCTCGGCATGCACAGCGTGGCCACCCTCTATGTGGATGACTCCGCCTTTGCCCTGGAAGGGCCGGTACCCGGCCAGGCCATCAGCGACAACCCCTACGATGCGCCGGTGGGGGCCTTGGCTGTCAACTTCAACAGTATTGCGGTTTTTAAGGACAAGAAGGGCAATATTGCCTCGGCCGAGGCCCAAACCCCGACCCTGCCCCTGATGCACGAACTGGCCGGACAGCGGCCCGCAGGCCGTGTGCGGCTCAATATCTGCTGCGACGGCGCAGACGGCAGGGAGCGCAGCGCCCGTTATGCAGGCGAACTGTTTCGGGGCCTGTTCCAGCAAACCGGCATCAACGTGAACAAACTCGGCGGCAAGAAGCCCACGCCTGCGGATGCGCAATTGCTCTACATGCATGCCGGCAGCCGGAACCTGAGCGAGATCAGCGCGGCCCTGATGCACTCCTCTTCAAACTTCATCGCCAATCTCATCTTTTTGCAAATGGGAGCCCAGCGCAAAGGCTATCCGGCCACCTGGGCCAAGGCCAGGGCCGTTTTGCGGGAAGAACTTACCATCCTGCTGGGCCCGGCTATGGCAGATTCCATCCGGGTCAGCGAGGGGTCCGGCCTTTCCAGGGAGAGCCGCGTCAATGCCCGCACCATGCTCACCCTCTTGCAGCGCTTTCGACCCTACCGCGCGGTCTTGCGGCAACAGAACGGCATAGCCCGCAAATCCGGTACCCTCACCGGGGTCTACAACCTGGCGGGATACCTGTCCAACGGCAGGGCCTATGTGATCATGCTCAACCAGCCCAAAAACACCAGAGACTCGGTACTGGCGCGCTTGCAGCAGAACTACGGCCAATAGCCGCTACAGTGCCGATTGCAGGACACCGGTAAAAAACGGGACAAATTCAGGGCGGCCGGGAGTATTGCAAAGACGCCGGCAACAATACCGGCCGGCCCCTTGGCTGAAGCGGATATCGGCCTTATAGTGCTCAGGTAATTCCTGTACTTTCAGCCTGTATATCCATTTAATGAATAAGAAAATGACTGACTATTACGAGGCGCTTGGCCTGAGCAAAACAGCCTCTACCGAAGAGATCAAAAAGGCCTACCGCAAGCTGGCATTCAAATATCATCCGGATAAAAATCAGGGCAACAAGGCGGCCGAAGAAAAATTCAAGGAGATCAGCGAGGCCTACGCGGTCTTGTCGGATCCGGAAAAACGGCAGCAGTACGACACCTTTGGTTCCGCCGGCTTTCACCAGCGTTTCAGCCAGGAAGACATCTTCCGCAACTTTGATTTGGACTCCATCCTTCGCCAGTTCGGCTTCGGTGGAGGCTTAGGCGGCGGCTTTCGTGGCGCGGGCAGCTTCCGTACTGCCGGAGGCAGCTCGCCCTTTGAGAACCTCTTCCAGGGCGGCGGTATGGGAGGAAGCGGTTGCCGGGGCGGCAGTTGCGCGCCCCAGCCGGTTGCGGGTGCTGATCTGAACTACACCCTCAACATCACCTTGGAAGATGTGCTCAATGGCGCGGAAAAAACCGTCACCTTTCGCCAGCCCAACGGCGAACAGCAGAGCATTTCCGTGAAAGTGCCCAAAGGGATCGAACACGGCAAGCGTCTCAGGCTATCGGGACGGGGTTCGTCATCGCCAAACGGCGGCCCGCCGGGGGACATGTATCTGAAGATCAACCTCACTCCGCACTCCCGTTTCCAGCGAGAAGAGGATGACCTGGTGGTGGAACACAAAATTTCCTTCAGCCAGGCCTGCCTGGGCGCGGGTATCGAGGTGGAGAGCCTGGAGGGGAAGAAATTCAACGTCAAGGTGCCGCCGGGCGTGCAGCAGGATGCCAGGTTGCGCATCAAGGGCCATGGTCTGCCTGCAGGCCCCATGGGCGGCGAACGGGGCGACTTGCTGGTCAAACTGGCGGTGACGGTACCCAAGGCGCTCAGCCCGGAGCAGGAAGAGCTGATCCAGACACTGGCCGCAAGCGGGCTCTAATCGCTGTTCCAATCCTTATTGCACAGTCGAATACAGCCTTAGCTGTGCCGGTCTTGGACAAATGCCTGCAGGGTGTGTATTGCTGTTAGTCTTTGTCTCGTCGCCTGACGCATTTTTGTTGAACAGGGGCCGAAACCGGAACAGCTTCACTCCTCCACCCCTCCCTGTTCAGGCCTGTTGCTGAGATAGGGGTTGTTGCCGGCACGCAACATAAAGAAAAAGGCATCGAGTAGGCGCGAAATATCCGTTTTCACTGCTGAACTCTTCGGGTTCAAGAGCAGGGCCGTCACCAAGCCATCCACAAAGGTGTAGAGAGCCAATGCGCCCACATGGGCGTCAAAGTTGGGCGGCAACTGCCCCTTTGACGCGGCATTACGCATAATACCCTCGATCTTCTTCAATGAGCGCTGCCTGCGCTCCTCCAATTCCAGATAGCTTTCATTGCGGTCAACACTGCCGAGTTTGCCGCGATCCAGCCAGATCTGAAAAAACTGCCGGGTCTTGTCGTTTTCGGCCAGATCCTGCAAAATGGCCAGGTGCAGTTGATGCAATCTGCCCAAGGGGTCAGGCTCATCCAGCCGCTCACCCAGTTGAGCGATCATCTCATAGGGGGTGACCGTCTGCTCCCACAGGGCATGCAGCAGGTGATCTTTGTTGTCAAAATGCCAGTAAATCGCGCCTCTGGTTACCCCTGCCTTCTGGGCGATTTCCGTCAGGGTGGTACCGGAAACACCTCTGGATGAAAACAGGGAAAGGGCCGCCTTCAGAATGCCTGCGCGAGTTTCTTCAGCCCCTTCCTTGGTTTTTCGTGCCATACTCTTCCTCCTGCAGGCCGTATCAGGTGCAACACCTGCGCTGATAGGGCCGTAAATCCTTATCCGCTTTCTTCTCTTTCCATATCAAGGCCGCTTTATCCGGCTTACGGCATAGGTGCCCGTAACCACTTAAAAACGCCTTATTCCGCTTCCATATCATTTCTGATCTGGAAGCGGAATTACTCTGACCTGCAGCTATTCTTTCCATCCACCTCCCAGCGCTTTGAACAGATTGACCTGATTGTTCTGCTGCGCCAGACGCAGTATGACATAGGTCTGGCGAGCCTCGAACAGGGAGCGCTGCGCATCGAGCTGGGTAAGAAAACTGTCAATGCCCTCCTTGTAACGCGAGACCGCAAAGTCATAGTACTGCCGGCTCGCCTCCACATAGGCCTTTTGCGCCGCCACCTGTTCGGCCAGCCATTTCTGCGCGGCCAGGGCGTCGGCTACTTCCCTAAAGGCATTTTGAATGGCCTTTTCGTAGCGGACAATACCAGCCTCCTTGCGCAACTCGGCCACATCCAGTTGGGCCTGGAGACGGCCACCGGTGAAAATAGGCAGATTGATGGATGGAGAAAAGAGCCAGACCCCGGTGGCGCTGTCAAAAAGGTCATCGAAATCAGAGGCCATATAACCGGCATTGCCGGTCAGACGGATGCTGGGGAAGAAGGCGGCCCTAGCCGCGCCGATGCCGGCATTGGCTGCCCTGAGCTGGTGCTCGGCCGCCTGGATGTCAGGGCGCTGCAGAAGCACGCTTGAGGGCAGCCCTGCAGGCAATGCCAGGGTCAGGTCGTGCTCTTCCAGACGTTGACCACTGGTTGAGGGATCGGCCAAACGGGTTCCGGTCAGCAGGGTCAGGTAGTTCAGGTCCTGTTCCCGCTGCAACTGGTACTGGGCTACGCTGCCCCGCACCCGTTCCAGCATGGTACGCGACTGGGCCAGCTCCAGGTTGTTGGCAATACCGCCGTTGAAACGCTGCTCCACCAGGCCGTAGGATTCGCGCTCGTTATTCAAGGTGTTCTCGCTGATGGCCAGGAGTTCGCGGTCGGCCAAGAGGCCCAGATAGGCGCGGGCGGTTTCGGCAACCAGACTGATGACCGCCGCGCGGTGCACCTCGGTCTGGGCCAGATACTGGGCCAAGGCCTCTTCATTGAGGTTGCGCACTCGGCCGAAGAAATCCAGCTCATAGGCGGTCACCCCAACTCCGACCGCATACATCTCGCCGGTGCCGTACCGGCCGCCGCTGAAGGCCCGCTGCTTGGTCCAGGAACCATCTGCACCAACCGTGGGAAAGAGCTCGGAGCGCTGGATGCGGTACTGGGCCTGGAAGCTCTCCACGTTCAGGGCTGTTTCGGCTAGATCGCGGTTGTTGGCCAGCGCCGTGCCGATCACCTGTTGCAGGGCCGGATCCGTATAAAAGGCGGCCCAGCCGGTCTCGCTGATGTCCTGCTGCACGGCTGCGGCTGCATCTTTCTCGTCAACACCGGCGGCACCGGTAACAACAGCCAAATCCGCCGGAACCGGCATCTCCGGCCGGGTATAGTGCGGGGCCAGGCTGCAGCCGAAAAAGGAACAGGCCACGATCCCCAGGGCAAGTGATTGAAACCTATTGTGTATCATGAATGCTCCTCGATCTGCTGGGCTTCACTGCGCCGTTGATTGCCGGTTTCGGCCCCGTTTTTCCTGCGCCCATGGCTGGTGAAGGTACGCACCACCACCACATAGAAAATCGGCACAAAAACGATGGCGAGAAAGGTGGCGGAAAGCATGCCGCCGACCACGCCGGTGCCGATGGCATGGCGGGCGTTTGCACCCGCGCCGGTACTGATGGCAAGAGGTAAAACACCAAAGACAAAGGCCAGGGAGGTCATCAAAATGGGCCGTAGCCTCTGACGGGCCGCGCGTACCGTGGCTTCCACCACATCCCGGCCCTTATCCACCCGGCGCTTGGCAAATTCGACGATCAGAATCGCGTTCTTCGCAGAAAGGCCGATGGTGGTCAGAAGACCGACCTGGAAGTAGACGTCGTTTTCAAGGCCGCGGAAATAGGTGGCGGCCAGTGCCCCCAGAACGCCCAGCGGCACCGACAGCATCACTGAAAAAGGAACCGTCCAGCTCTCGTAGAGTGCGGCCAAGCAAAGGAAAACCACCAAAAGCGAGATGGCGTAGAGGAAAGGGGCCTGCGCGCCGGAGCGCTGTTCCTGAAAGGAGGTGGCGGTCCACTCGTAGCCGAAGCCCTCGGGCAACTGCTTCATGATGTCATCCACAATCTGCATGGCCTCACCGCTCGACTTGCCCGGCGCGGGCTCACCCACAATTTCCATGGCAGGGTAGCTGTTGTAGCGCTCCAGCCTAGGCGAGCCGTAGGACCAGGAACCGCCGGACACTGCCGAGATCGGCACCATGGCCCCACTGTTGTTGCGCACATACCAGTGTTCCACGTCCTCCGGCGCCATGCGGTATTTGGCGTCGCTCTGAACAAAGACCTTCTTCACCCGGCCCTTGTATAAAAAGTCGTTCACATAGCCGGAACCCCAGGCAATGGACAGGGTGCGGTTAATATCAGCAATACTCACGCCCTGGGCCATGACCTGTTCATAATCTATATCAAGGTGGTATTCAGGCACATCATCCATGCCGTTGGGCCGTACCCGCACCAGGTTCGGGTTCTGCATGGCCAGGCCCAGAAACTGGTTTCTAGCCTCTAGTAACTTCTCGTGACCATGGCCGGCCCTATCTTGCAGGAAGAAGTCAAAACCGGTGGCAGTACCCAGGGCAGGAACAGCAGGCAGGTTGAAGGCAAAGATCATGGCCTCCCGGCTGCCGCCGAAACGCTGAGTGGCCCGAGCAACCAAGGCATCCACCGACTGGTCTTCGTTGGGCCGCTCGCTCCAGTCTTTCAACTGGGTGAAGACCATGCCCATATTCTGAGCCATGCCGGCAAAACTGAAGCCGGCAACCGCAAAGGCGGCATTGATATTTTCCGACTCTTCTTCAGTGTAGTATTTCAAAATTTCATTCTGCACATTTCTGGTGCGCTCAAGGCTGGCTCCGGCGGGCAACTGCACCATGGTCAGAAAGACGCCCTGATCTTCCTCGGGGATAAAGGCTGTGGGCAGACGCAGAAAGAGCACCACCATAACAGTCAAAAGGGCCAGGTAGGTGGTCATGCCGCGGCCGGGCCGGGCAAGCACATGCTGAACCGTATCGCGGTATTTGTCGGCACTGCGGTCAAAACTGCGGTTGAACCAGCCGAAAAAGCCCTTCTTCTCGTGGTGTTCGCCCTTTCGCACTGGTTTGAGCAGGGTGGCGCAAAGGGCCGGCGACAGGGTCAGGGCCACCAGCACCGAAAGAGCCATGGCCGAAACAATGGTCACCGAGAACTGGCGGTAGATTTCGCCGGTGGACCCCCCCATAAAGGCCATGGGTACAAACACTGCCGAGAGCACCACCGCAATACCAATCAGTGCGCCGGTGATCTGATCCATGGATTTCTGGGTCGCCTCCCTGGGCGGCAGGCCCTCCTCCTGCATGACCCGCTCCACGTTTTCCACCACCACAATGGCGTCATCCACCAGAAGACCAATGGCCAGTACCAGGCCGAACATGGTCAGGGTATTGATGGAAAAGCCCAAAAACGACATGATGCCGAAGGTGCCCAAAAGCACGACCGGTACCGCAATGGTCGGCACCAGGGTTGCCCTGAAGCTCTGCAAAAACAAATACATGACCAGGAAGACCAGGATAATGGCCTCCACCAGGGTCTTGGCAACCTCTTTGATCGAAATCTTGACAAAGGTGGTGGTGTCGTAGGGATAGATAGCCTTGACACCGGGCGGGAAATACTCTGCCAACTCATCCACTTTTTCCCGCACCTGGTCGGAAGTTTCCAGAGCATTGGCCCCGGTGCCCAGCATGATGGCCATACCGGCAGAAGGCTGCAAACGGCCCCCTTCGGCATAGGTGCCGATGGTGTTGTACTCATCCGATCCCAGCACCAAGGTGGCCACATCCTGCAGGCGTACCTGGGAGCCATCTTGGTTCACCTTGAGCAGGATTTCCTCGAACTGTTCAATCGAGGTCATCAGCAACTGGGACATCAGGGTAAAAGAGGTCTGCTGTCCGGGAACGGCCGGTGCGCCGCCCAGAGCACCCACCGTCACCTGGCTGTTCTGCACGGAAATGGCGTTGACCACATCCATGGGCGTGAGCTGGTGGCTGTTGAGTTTGTAGGGATCCAGCCAAACGCGCATGGCATAGCGGCCGCCAAAAACCTGCACCGAACCCACGCCTTCCAAGCGGCTGATGGGATCGCGCAGATTGGTAATCATAAAGTCGCCGAGGTCGTTGTTCTGCAGGCTGCCGTCCGGCGAGACGAGTGAGAGCATCATTAAAAAGGTGGAGCTGGATTTCTCCACCCGCACCCCCTCCTGCTGCACGGCCTGGGGCAGCGAGCTGATGGCGCGCTGCAGCTTGTTTTGCACCTGCACCTGGGCAATATCCGGGTTGGTGCCGGATTCGAAGGTTAAAGTCATGAAGACCATGCCTGCCGAGGTGCTTTCGCTCTTCATGTAGAGGAAGTTGTCCAGGCCGGTCATGTTCTCCTCAATGACCTGGACCACGTTACTCTCGATGGTGCTGGCCGAAGCGCCGCGGTACAGGGTGGTAACCCGGATGGAAGGCGGGGCAATCTCCGGATACTGAGAGATGGGCAAGTTGACCACAGCCAAAGAGCCGGCCAGCATGATGACAATAGAAATAACCCATGCAAAGATGGGGCGATCAATAAAAAATCTGGCCATGGCTCACTCCGCCTTCTGCTCTGCCTGGGGAGCGGCCTGGTCGGCCTGCGCAGGCGCGGCCGCAGCTTTCTCGGGCTCAGCCTGTACCACCTTTACTTCCATCTCCGGACGGATTTTCTGCAGGCCCTGCACAATAACCCGGTCGCCGATTGCCAGGCCGTCGGTTACAATCACTTGCTGGCCCACGTTACGGCCGGTCTGGATCAGGCGGGGCTCCACCTTGGAGGCCGCGTTCACCAGGAGCAGCATCTCTTCGCCCCTGGGTGTGCGCTGGACAGCGGCCTGGGGCACCATGATGGTTCCCTCTTCCACCGGGCTGGTCAGGCGGGCGCGGATAAACATGCCCGGCAAAAGGCTGCGATCCGGATTGGGCACAATGGCCCTAACCGTGACCGTGCCGGTGCCCTGGTCAACCGTGACATCAGAGAATTCGAGGCTGCCGGGCGCACCGTGCTCGGAACCGTTGGCCAGAAGCACCTGCACCCTGGTGGGCTCGGTATTGCCCGCCTCCTTCCTGCCGCCCATTTTTTCCTGCAGGGCCAGCATTTCATCGGCGGCCTGGTTCACATCCACGTAGAGCGGATCGAGCTGCTGGATCACGGCTAGGGCATTGGGCTGCTGAGCCGTCATGAGCGCTCCCTCGGTCACCATGCTGCGGCCGATACGACCGCTGACCGGTGCCTTGACCTTGGTGTAGGCCAGGTTGATCTTTGCCGTTTCCAGGGCCGCCTTGGCTGCGGCTATTTCGGCCTGAGCCTGTTTCCAGGCGGCCTCCATCTCTACCTGTTCCTGGGCGCTGACCGCCTTGGTCTGCACCAAAGTGCGGTAACGGGTCGCTTTCTGGCGGGCGGAATATTCCACCGCCGTTGCCTGGGCCAGCCGGGCCTGGGCGCTCTCCACCGTGGCCTTATAGATGGCCGGATCTATCTGGTAGAGCACTTGCCCCTCTTTCACCTCGCTGCCCTCGGTAAAGAGACGCTTCATGAGAATGCCGCTTACCTGGGGCCGGACCTCGGCCACCCGAAAGGCGGCAGTACGGCCGGGCAGTTCAACCTGGGGTCGCACCATCTGCTCCGCCACCTGGTAGACCACGACCTCCGGCGTTCCCATCATGGCCATGGGATTGGCCTGCTGCTGTTCCTCCTTCTTGCAGGCCGCGGTCAGGCTCAGCAACAGGGCGCAGAGGCCCGCGCACACACGTGTAACATTTCTGCTTTGCATAATCGTTTTCCTGAAATACCAGCTTCTATTATTGATTTAAGGGATTCCCGTCTGAAATAAAGATCGGCAAACATACATACAAACATGGATGTATGCAAATTATTTTTCATGCTCCGCCTATTTTTTTGTCTGGCCCGGCGGTATACAAGGCAGCACACAATGCGGCATCAAGCCCTCATCTTTGCGGCAGAGCAGCCAGGCCAGCTCCCTGTCGTCTCGCATTAATTCACTCAGGAGCACCGTAAAGCCGAGCTGCTGCACCAGGGCTGCAAGCCGGCCAGGCGTACGATAGCAGGTTGCATGCCCGGCCAGGCGCACCCGCTTGTCCTCCAGATGCCAACGCCAGCTCCGGCGGCCTTGCGGCTTTTGGGAGTGACGGATGAGGAGCAGCCCGCCTTGGGCAAGGGAATTGCAGGCATGTTCGAGGCAGGTCGTGAGAGCATCGTCATCCAGATAGTGGAGCATATCCATGAGCAGGGTCATGTCCACCGCTTCAGTAAAAAAAGGCTGGTCAGTGGCCCAACCTTGGCGGATAGAGCCGTCAGTGCCTGTGGCCAGAGAGGCCACCCGTACTCGGTCGGCATCCGGGTCAATGCCATAGATGCGGCAGCCTGGGTACTGCTCCAAAAACCAGCAGCCCGGCAGACCAAAGCCGCAGCCGATATCGTAGACAGAGCGCACAGGCTTGTAGTTGGCCAGGATCAGGGGCAGATCGCGAAACATGGGGTCAAGCGCGAGCTTGCAGCGGGCAAAGATGCGCGGGTAGGCATCAAGCAGGCGGTAGCGCCCAAGAATGCGCCCTTTCACCCCTGCCTGTACCGGCAAGGTCGACCGGTTCTCAAAGTGGCCTTTGAGCAGGGGCGGCAGGAGCAGCGCCGCCCCCAGAAGCGTATAACTGATGCCCAAAACCGAGGTAAGGCCCACGCTGCGTAACAGGGAATGCTCGGCAAAACAGAGTACGCCAAAACCAATCAGGCTTGAGGCTGCGGCCATGAACACCGTGGTGCGCACCAAGAGATACGACTGGTGCTCGGCATTGCGGTACCACTGATAGCCATAGACCGTGTAGACCGAGTAGTCATCGCCCATGCCGAAGATGACGATGGCCAGCATCAGGGCCGGGATATCCAGGGGATGGCCAAGGAGTTTGAGGGTGCCCAGGGTGCAGACAAAGGCAAAGAACGGCGGCAGCAGGGTAAGCGCGGTCAGACGCAGGCTCAAGGAAAAGAGCAGGTGAAAGGAGGCCACCAAAAGCACGATAAGGCCCAGGCCCTGGAGAAAGGTGGTAAAGAGGATCTCGCCCAAGCGCTCGGCAAAGTAGGGGCCGTCAAATATTTTCACCTCCGTACTGTAGCGGGCAAAAAGCTGGGCCGGATCGTAGGCGCTTCCCGGTTGCAGACTGATAAATTGGACATAGCCGCCCTCCCCAGCCGGTCGACTCACCGAGAGCAGACGGAGAAAGGCGGGTGAGAGCGGCATATTTGCCAACTGGCAGTCGGGCTCAAGCTGGGCCAGAAAAGGGGCAAAGGCATCCTGGGAAAAACCTGCACGCAGACCTGCCTCGGTCAGTGTTTCCTGTAGTTTTGCCCTGCGCTCCGTTGTCCAGAAGGCATGCCAGGCGGCAAGATTCGCCTCGCTTCTTGCCTGGCCGGGAAAGACCATGGAGGGAGAAAAAACGGCCGCAATGCGGCCTGCTGCCCGGTCTTCTTCAAGGCTCTGCAAAAGCCTGTCGTTCGCCTCCTGCAGAGCCGCAAGGTCTTTTGCCCGCGCCATCAAATAGACCCGTGCCTCCATATCGCCCCAGGTTTCGGTAAAACGGGCATCTGCGGCCCTGGTTTCAGCCCGCACCGAACTCATCTCCTGCAGGTTGATATGGAAGACAGGCTTGGCAAAGGGGAGCAGGAAAACAAAGAGAAGGGCTGCCAGGACGGCACCGGCCCTGCCCCTGGAACTGAGCCAGCGCACTATATGCCGGAGCGGCAGGGGGCGCTCCGGCCCCGGTGCGAGTTCAATAAAAATATAGGGAAAGACCAGCATCACATAGAGATAGGTGCCGAGAAAACCCAGGGCAGTGAAGATGCCCAGTTCCGCAAACATGGGAAAGCCGCTCAGGCCGAGCACCAGAAAAGCGCCCACCGTGGTCAACAGGGCCACCCGACCGCCAATGGCCCGCACCTCCTGCGCCACCTCCCGCCCCCGGGTTGTATGCGGTCTGTCCAGGAGGAGTAGGTAGGTGATGCCGAAATCCACGGTAATGGAGATGAGCGCACCGCCAAAGCCCAGCACCAGGATGGAGATGGAATCAAAAAAAAGCGAGTAGACAAAGAGGGCGGCAGCAGAGCCCACCAAGGAGGGCAAAAGCGAGAGCAGCCCCAAGAAGGGCCGGGGAAAGGTAAAGAAGAGGAGCAGGCCGATGCCGAAGGTGGAGAGCAGCAGGGCTATCTGCACATCGTGGCGGATGACCTCTTCATTGTCGAGCGCAACCCGGTACGCGCCCACGGGGGTGAAGCTTGCCTGCAAGCCCTGGTCCCGGTACGGCTGCAGCAGCTCTGTCTCAGCCTCTTGCAAGAGCTGCACAAGCTGCCGGGCCTGCTCCGTATCCGAGCCGGGCTGCAGGGGCCGGGCAGTGACCAGGACATGCCGCTCATCCGCGCTGATGAGGCTGCCCCGGTAGAATTTTGCCTGAAGGGTTGGGGCAAGCGGGGCCAGTTTGGCCAGAATCAGCTCCCGTAGGGCAAGTGGGTCTGCGGCAGCAAAGGCTGCCTGACCGATCCCGTCCAAGCCCTGGAAGGACCGGGCCAGTTCCTGCACACGCAGTTCCACGGCCTGGGGCTCAAGCCTTGGGGTCACATCCCGCTGCAGTTCCTGTGCATTGAACAGAAGAGGCAGATGCCCGCTCACCTGCAGCAGCAGTTCGGGCATCAGGCTGCTCAGCTCCCGGTTGCCCACTTCGGCAAAAAGGCCGCTGACCCGCATCTTTTCCTCCAGGGCCTGGCCCACGGCAACGAGCTCATCCGGCGCGGCTCTTCCCAGGTCGATATCCACTGCTACCTGATCGTGCACGGGATGGTTTTCGAAAATCTCCAGGGCATCGCGCATCACCTGCTCCTCGCCGGGCATGGAGCGGACGATGTCGGTGTCCACGTGCAAGCGATGCAGGGCTGCCAGGGTAAAGCCCAAGGCAGCGAGCAGGGAGCAGGCAAGCAGGAGATAGCGGGTTATAAGGCTGGACATGCGAGTGTACTGGTCGTGCGGGTCAGGCCGGCAGAGGCTGGAAAAATAGCGTTGTGGCTAGGCCTGGCAATTAATCTGAAAACGGAACAGGGTCTCTTGCCCCCTGAGCGGGTGCGCACTATAATAGCGCAAGACCTTTCATACCAAAATTCTTTCTGCCCTCCCCTATGGCCCACTGGTTTGAACCCATTTTTCTGCGCCTTGCAGCCCTGCCCTATGTGCAACAGGCCATTGCCGATCAGGCCGATCTCAGCGCCTTCAAGGTTCGGCCCACCCCGCGCATTGTGAGCGGAGTTTTTCTCATTGCTGCAAGTTTTGTGTTGGGCTGGCCCCTGATAAGCGCACTTGGGTTTCTGGCCCTGCACTTGGGGAATCCATGGATTATCGCCGTTGGCGGCCCGCTTGCCTATGGTTTTTCGCACCTGGTCTTTCTGGCAGGCATGTATCTTTCCGGCGCGGAATACACCCTGATCTTTTGCCGCTGGCTGGTACGGGTGGTAATGGAGCGGCTCATGGTCTGGCAGGGGATAGAGCGCAAGGAGCCGGTGCAGCAGTAATTCTGGATGCAGGAGTCCTTCTATTTCCAGATCAAAGCCCTATCTGTGTCGGCTTCAGCAAATGCTCGCTGAACGTACCAGTACTACGCCTGCGTCGCATTTGCCTCGCCTCCTTGATACATTTCTTTGATCTGGAAGCGGAATGAAACAATTTACTCAATTTCCTGCCGTAAAACCTCATCCGCTTCGCCACCAGGCAGGCGGTCGCATTCTGCCCCCGCTGACGTCCCGCATTACCAAGCTCTGCACTTCCTCGTACAACTTGTTACCGCTCGTCAGCCAAAGATCGTAGACCAGCATGTCCGCCTCCTGCCGCTGCAGGCGCGCCCGCACCTGGTAGCTCCGGCCGGGCCGGGTAGGCTGATACAGCCGCCGCCTTGCCACGGCCACCGGAAAGGGGACGAAATCCACTCGCCTCTGGCCGTGTACGCAGGCCAGGTGCATGGCACCATCCAACGGAAAGGGTGAGCCAAGCCGGCCCCGAATTTCAGCACCATCATCGCCGGCAGTGTCGGCAAGTTCCGGCGCAAGCACTTCACCGCCCGCTTCCGGCCCAGCCAGCCAAACTGCTCCGCTCAGGCTCTGAAAGGCAGGGCCAAAAGGCACCAAATCCCGGTAGATGCGCTCTGCATCAAGGCTTTGCTCAACACTCTCTAGTTGGGCGGGCAGGCCGCTGCGCTCCGCAGCCGCTTCCTCCACGAACACCAGTTCGGCGCAGCGCAGCATGCGCTTCATGCCCTTCAGTTCCAACCGCCGCCACAGGATGAGCAGCTCCCGGTCCGCTTCCGGTGCAACTTCCAAAAAAAATTCCAGTTCCCCCGCCCCTGCCGCCACTTCAATCAGGCGCAGGAAACGGGCCTGGAGGACACAGTTGAACTTGCGACCAGGGTGAAGATTGCCACAGGCCGCAGCCAAGAGCCGCATGCATTCCACCGCAGGCAGGATGGTGCGGCCGCCGAGGTGGTGATGGTGCAGCCAGGACGGCACTGGATAGCGGAGGCTGTGCACAGGAAGATGAGAGATGAAAAACTAGTTGGGGAACTGCTGCCAGAGGGCGATGGTTTTATCGTCGATTTCTACCGGGATACCACGCGTATTGACCGCGCAGTGGCGGGTATAGCCGGTGCAGATGATTTCTCCGTCCGAGGCCTGGTGATGAGGTAGTCAAACTGCACCTTGACCAGCTCGATGCGCTCCGGCCGGGTATGGATATACATGAGGTCATCGTAGTAGAGCGGGGTGTAGTAGTTCAGCTCCGTTTTTATGACCGGGTAGATAAAGCCGCTTTCCTCGATCTGCTTGTAGGGGTAGTCGGCCTGACGCATCAGCTCAGCCCGGCCTATCTCAAAAAAGCGCAGATAGTTGGCATGATACACCACCTGGGAGCGGTCGGTATCCACGTAGAGGGTGCGCTGTTCGCAGCGGTGCCAGACCTTGCCGGTACCGCGGTCGCGCACAAAGCAGGCCGGTTCCATGGGCTCGGGGCGAAATGGTTTGGGCCGCATTAGAGACCTCGAAAGACCAGGCAACAGTTGGTGCCGCCAAAGCCAAAGGCATTGCTGAGCACATGCTCGTAGCTGTGCCTGCGGAATTCGTTCGGCACCACGTCCAGATCCGCCAGCTCCGGGTCGGGCAGATGATTGACTGTGGGCAAGACTACCTGCTGCTGCATGGATTCAATGGCCAGGGCCGCCTCGATGGCTGCGGCCGCACCCAGGCTGTGGCCTATCTGGGACTTGTTGGCCGAAATGGGTATCTTGGCCAAGTGCGCGCCAAAGATTTCGCGCAGACAATCGGCCTCGGTGCCGTCGCCCGCCTTGGTGGAGGTGCCGTGGGCATTGATCGCGCCGATGTCTGCCGGTGCAAGCCCGGCATCGGCAATGGCTGCGCGCATGCACTGCACCACAGTGGTCAGGTTCGGGCGGGTGAAGTGGTGTGCATCCGAGTTCCAGCCCACGCCCAAAACCTCGGCTTTCGCTTGCAGGCCTCGGCTCACCGCCGCCTCTTCTGCAGCCAGCACCAGCACACCCGCGCCCTCGGCCAGAACAAAGCCTTTCCTGTCCAGGCTGAAGGGACGGGAAGCCTGGCGCGGATCGCTGAAGGCCCGGTCTTTCTCACCCACCTTGATGGTGGCGAGCATATTGGTGAAACCCAGGATGATCTCGGGAATGAGGCAGGTTTCCACCCCCCCGGCCAAGGCGAAATCCGCATCGCCGTCGCGGATCATGCGGGCGGCCAGGCCAATGGCGTGGTTGCCCGAGGCACAGGCTCCCTGTGGGGAGATGATGGGCCCGGTAAAGCCCAGTTCCATACCCGCCTTGCCCGCAGGCAGATTGGCGCAGAGATTGGGCAGGAGGTAGGGGCTCACCTTGAGCGGGCCGTGCTCCAGATAGTTGCCCATGGCAATGCGGTAGGCATCGGAACCGTTGAGCGCGGAACCGATCAGACAGGCGGTGCGGGGCGCGCTCTCCCCGTCCATGACCAGCCCGGCATCGGCCAGGGCCTGGCGGCACATCTCCACGGTGAGGAAGACATAGCCCGCATTCCACACCGAGGCCTCCTTGGCATTGACCGTGGGCAGTTTGGCCGGATCCCAGTCCGGAATCTCGCCCACCACATTGCTGCGGGTCTCCACCCGGCAGCGGCTCAAACGACGAAAACCCGCCTCCCCTGCCAGGACGCGCCGCCAGGTAGCGGCAAAATCACTAGCCAGCGCCGTAGCGGTCGCATAACCGGCAACCACAACCCTTCTGTTCTTTGGTCTCTGCATGCTCAGATCAGTCTCAAACCGGGGCAGCTTCAATGACAGCGCCTGAAAATGGCACAGGCATTGCATCCGCCAAAGCCAAAGGCATTCTTCATGACAAATTCCTGCGCAAGCGGCCGCTTGCCTTCCGCAACACAGTCCAGCTCCATTTCCAGGTCGGGCCGGTAGTTGATGGTGGGCGGCAGCAGGCCTTCCTCCATGCCGCGCAGGGCCAAGATGGTTTCAATAGCGCTGGATGCCCCCATGGCATGGCCGATAATCGACTTGTTGGCGCAAAGCGGCGGCAAATTGTCGCCAAAAACCGCTCGCAGGGCCTGGTACTCGGTTGTATCACCGGCCCTGGTGGCCGTGGCATGGGCATTGACCGCCGCAATTTCTTCCCGGCTCACAGCGGCATCGGCCAGGGCGATGTGCATGCACTGCTCGATGGTGGGAGCAAAGGGCAGCACCGGATGATGGGCGTCTGAACTCATGCCCCAGCCTGCCAGCTCGATAGCCCAGTTCAGGCCATGGGCCCTGGCAAAGTCGCGGCTGCAGAGGATGATGGCCCCGGCCCCTTCCGAGAGGACAAAGCCGCGCCGGTGCACGGAAAAGGGGCGACTTGCGGCCTGGGGCCGCAGATCTTCCTCATCCTTCCCGGCAATGAAGATGCCGTTCATGGTGTAAAAACCAGCGGTGATGGGCGCCACCACAGCGCAGTCCACGGCCCCGCAAATCGCCACATCCGCCCGCCCAAGAGCCAGCAGCATAGCCCCGGTGAGCACCGAGCTGAGCCCGGTTGCGCAGGCGCTGATGGTGGACATAACCGGCCCGGTCGCGCCGGTGTACATGGCCACCTTGCCGCTGACCATATTGATGCAGGAGTTGGGATTGGCATAGGGATGCGGCAATTTTCCCTTCTCCTGCCACTGGCGATCCGCCTCCAAGAGGGCATCCACCCCGCCCACGGCGGAGCTGAAGGTCACCGCCACCCGTGGGGCCAGGTCTTTGTCGATACCGTTGTTGATCCGGATACCGCTGCGGGCAAGGGCGCGCTCCACCACCAGAAGCGCATATTTGAAGACCGGCGAACGCCACATGGCCTGCTGCCGGGCCGCAAGAAAAGGATAGTCAAGCTGGTCGATATCCGGCAACTGCCCGGCGATGCGTACCGGAAAATCAGGCCCGCCCTCAAAACGGGTGAGCACGCCGATACCGCTTTCACCCTCAAGCGCCCGCTGCCACTGCTGCTCCAGTTCCAGACCCAGCGGTGAGATACAATCATAGCCGATAACCACCGGCCCCTGACCGTGCATGCGCCTTACCAGGGAAGGAACTGATAGAGCTTGGCAAACATCTCGTAGACCTCGATCCAGTTCTGCAGATCTTTGCTGCTGTTCATGTGTGCCCGCTTGTTCACCATCACCCAGCTCATGTGGGCGGCACCATCCTTGCAGGTGGAACAGTCGCGGGTCTCCGAGGTGCAGCAGCGATGAGTGGTGCGCAGATCCGAGGCCCAGCGCACGAAGTTGGTCAGCCGTTTGGGCTGGGGCTCACGGTTGTCGGCATAGATGGTCACCGAAGGGCATTCCATCCAGCCGAAGGGACGCCCCTGCATGCGGCCGGTGGTGATGATCTCATGGTAGTATTTGCTGGAGATCACGGTTTCGGGGTAGGCGTCAAGCAGGCCGTCCATCTCGGCGCGCACCGCAACCAGTTCCTGCGGCTGCCAGGAAAAACCGTCCACGCCCTCATCGTTGGACAAAAGCTGCATGTGCACCTTCAGGCCCACGTCCCTGATCTTGCGCACAATCTTCTCACACTTGCCCAGTTGCTTGGGGGTGATGGTGAAGAGGTAGTAGGCATGCGGGTCGCCCGCGTAGTTGGCGCTGGAGATCTTGAAGGTGTTTTTGCCGCGCAGGATGGTTTCGTCTTCCTCGTCACCCCAAAGGGAAATACCCACCATCATGTCCGGGAAACGGTCGCGGGGAACCTTGATCAGACCATTGGTGGCACAGAAGGTGGGCAGGCGGCGGTAGAAGGCCTCCACCCGGTCCAGGCAGAGGGTCGGTTCGCCACCGATCAAGATGGCCAGGTTGACGCCGCGCGCCATCTCGGCCTCGACAAAGGCGTGCCACTTGTCGATATCTTTTTCCTCCTGGGCCGCCTTGTGCTCGCCCGAAGAAAAGAAGAAGCAGCCCTTGCAGCGCAGATTGCAGCGATCGGTGACATCGTAGATGGAACTACGGATATTGAGCCGGGAAATTTTCTTATAGCGCTGGTACCAGTCCGGATCCAGGAGGGAACTCACTGTTTTCATGACATTAACTCAAGGCATCTTCCTTGGCCGGCACGGCCGCGCCGGCAGGGCAGAGATTGGGACCTTTTTCGTAGTGCCGCACCCAGACCGCAAGATAGGTATCCACATAGTCGAGCCAGGCGGCAAAGGACTGGAGATCGTTGGCGTGGCGGTACATGCGGGCGGTGACCACGGCGCTGCCGGCAGCATAGTGGCGGCAATCGGCGCAGTCGGTATCGGGCACGCAGCAGGCGGCGGCGCGATCCCAGCCCAGATCGGTGCGATACTGGCGGAAACTGCGGCCCAGGCCCACATCGGTGGAGGCATTCCGGCGCGGATAGGGACAGGAGAAGAGATCGTGCAGCCCCAAGCCATGGGTATGCACCATGATGTTGTAGGGCGAGTAAAGCACGGTCTTGGGGTAGCGCTCAAGAAGGCCCGCCATCATCTCGGCGGTAGCAGCCAGACTAGCTGTATTGTGGCGCAGTTTGCCACTGTAGCCCACCGGGGCGGAGAACATGTTGAAGCTGATGCGCCGGCCGTTTTCCGCCAAAATGCGGGTGACCTCTTCAGCCTGGGCTATGTTCTGCGGGGTAAAGGTATAGATGAAGACGGCGCGGGCATCATCTCGGTAAAGTTCCATCTGCCGTTTGAGCATGTCCGGCGCCCTGCGCACCGCGAGGCCGGCCGCATCATTACCCCACACCGAAATATGGATGCGGTAATCAATATCACGGGGGATAGGTTTGAGGCCATTGGTGGCAATCGCGCCCAGGGGGATGGTCTCATAGCAGACCCGACACAGTTCCGGCACCAGGGAGGGCTCGGCCCCTGCCAGGACGACAAAGGTAATGCCGCGCTCCTTTTCTTGGGCCATCAAGGCCCGCCAGGCAGAGGGATCCCGCTCCTCAGCCGCGAGATGCTTTTCGCCGTTGAAATAGTAGCACCCCTCGCAGCGGATGTTGCAGCGGTTGGTCATGTCATAGGTAGACTCACGCAGGAAAAAGTATTTGCGCACCTTTTCCCAGCGCGCCCGGATGGCGGGCTCGGCGAGGATGTCACTGAATTTGCAGGAACCGGAGCTTGCGGGAGCCTGCACGTTCGTCGTCATGCTTCGTTCTTTTTCTCGTCGATGTAGCCCGCGATAATGCGCAGGGTGGTGAGCTTGGGGTAGTCGTCCTCATCGATGCGGATGCCGAACTCATCGCGGATGACCAGGGCGATGGTGGCCAGATCCATACTGTCGATGCCCACCTCGTCCACCAGATCCAGATCCGGATCAAAGGTTTCGGGGCTGACATCTTCCAGCTTCAACTCATTGATAACGATTTCCGCAATCCGGATGGTTGTGGCGCTTTTCTCGTGCTGCATATGCTCTCTTACATCCTTATGGGCCAAAACAAGGGTGCCGCTGGACACCTCATCTAAGCCTTCACTGATACGATACCTGTACTGGTTCTGCTCCGCCCCGGCCCAGGCCTGCAGGGTGAGTTCGCAATCCGGAGCAACCAGCTGTTTAAACTTGATTCTGCTTGCTTTCTTGAGATAGAGCGGCGTGACCGTGGCCCTGGCCACCATGTCCACCACCATGCTGACCTGGGCGATGGCGGGCAGGACGGGCAAGTCCGGGAAATGGCCGCTAAACCAGCGTGAATCCGCCCGCACCCGTACCTGGGCGTGAATTTCTCCTGATATACTGCGCTCGGGCGCGGACATTGCATACCACAAGGCATTCACCCCTGTCCATGAAAAATAGCGGCAATACCCATGCCTGCATCAAGAGCTGGGTAGTACACCTGTATTTGTACAAAAAAGCAAGAAATTCTTCTTTGCCGTTTGTTTGGCTGCCATTATCTTGCGCCATTTGTTCCGTTTTCGGATCAACAGAAATGGAACAAGGAATTTGAGATGGCAATGGAATTAACGGGCAAGATGCTCCCACAAGGGACCAATGCGGCCACGCGCATGCATCCGGCTCACCAGGGTGGCGGCCGCCTCCCCGCCGGAGCCCACCAGCCAATTAATGCGGCCCCTGGCCTGTTTGAGCACCATGGCCTCGATCTCGCTGCGCTCAATGGCACTGGGGCTGTAAAATACCGGATACAGGAGATCGGTGCGGGCATCGATCTTGCCACGCTGCACAGCAATATCATGGAGGCCGGTGCCGGGATAGATGCGGATGCCGATAAAGAAGAACAGGGCCGCAGCCTGAAGCAATTCGATGCGCTCAAGGCTTTCCTGCACGGTTGCAGCACTTTCGCCCGGCCCACCCAAAAGAAAGTAGTGGGCCACATGCAGCCCGGCTGCCTTGGCGCTTTCGTGGGCGGCATACACATCTTCAGGACTAAAGGGTTTGCGGTAGCTCTGCAGCATGGTCCTTGAAAGCGATTCGGTGCCGAACTCCACATGGCGACAGCCTGCCTCGGCCATGGTTGCAAAGTAGTGCTCACTTGGCCTGAGCGGAGCAAAGAAGGCACCCCAGGGGATAGTCAGGCCGCCGGCCTTGAAGGCGCGGGCAACGGCCAGACTGTGGCGGAGATCGGAGTTAAAGGCAGAGTCGGTGATAAAGAGGTACTTCGCCCCTGCCTCTTCCAGGGCAAGGGCAGTTGCAGCCACCTCTTCCGCAGGCACGAGGCGATGGCTGCGCCCTTCGATGTGCGGGTAGGGACAGTAGATGCAGCGAAAGGAGCAGCCGCGCTTGGTCTGCAGGCTGAGCATGCCGCCGCGTTCAAGGTAAAAATCTCGTTGTTCCGCAGGCGCCAGGCTGCGTTTGCGCGCACCCGGCCAAGGCAAGGCAGGCCGGCTCAGGCCGCCCGGCCCGATCAGGCCGGGGATGCCGGACAAATCTCCACCTCGTTCTAGGACATCCACCAAGAGGGCAAAACGCTCGCCTTCACCGGCAATGCCGTAGTCCACCTCCAGGGCGGCATAGACTGCCTCGGGCATGATGGTAAAACCGCTGCCGCCGCAGACCAGCAGGGCCTGACTGTGCCGACGCAGCCACTGCACCAGGTCGCGGTACTGGTCCAGAAAAAAACGGGGAGAGCCGGCCTCGGTGTTGTCAATATTGCGGCAGGCAATGCCGATGACCTCAGGCTTAAAATCCTGCAGCAGAAGGGCCAACCCCTCTAGGCCGGCGCAGTTCAAATCAAAGCGCTGCACCTGATGCTTCGGGTCCAGAGTTCCGGCCACATAGTCCAACCCCAGCGGGTACACCGGGTAGGGCACGGTCAGGGTGTTGGGAGAGAGCAAAAGCACCCTCATGGCCGGACAAACTCAATGGCGCTCAGACTTTGGCCCAGGCCGAGCAGGAGCACGGACTTGTTTGACAGATCAAGAGGACGGCCTGTGCCGTCGGCACAGGCCGGGGCAGTACCGCGCTGCAGGAAGGAGACGGCCAGTGCTGCCGCCACTGCCGAGGCCGAAGCGAAGTGGCCCAGGGCATCACGGTAGAACCAGACCGGCACATCTGTCCCACAGATCTGGTGTAAACTTTGCAACTGAACTTGAGCCAAATCATGTTCTTGCTGAGAAAAACCCGCCATAACCAAGCCGATACGGCTGCACAAATCTCCTTCGCCACCCAAGTCTGCCGGCAGTTGCGGCATGGCCTCGGGACTGGAGTAGAGCAGGCAATGCCTGATAAGCGCCATGGCCCCCTGCCTTTGCCGCTTCAACCAGAGGATGCCGCCGCCATCGGCAGGCGCGCTTCCCGGGCCGGTGTTTTCAGGGCCAAAGCTCGCATCCAGCATGGGCGACCAAGAGGCATGGGCCTCGTCCGCAGCCAGGAGCAGAGCGGAGCGCTCTCCCTGACAGGCAAGCAGTTGCGCACTAAAGCAGGCCTGTTCAAAGGACTGTTCTCCACCGCTCGTCGTTACGTTCGCGCCCCTGGCGTTCAGAAAGAGGGCAATCTGCCCTGCCGGGCTGTTGTGCACCGAACCGATGAAATCCGTGGGGCTGGGAAACTGCTGCCCGCTTTCCTCAAGCCGGGCCAGGAAGTCGGCGGTCTCGGAAAGCGCGCCCCAGCCGGTTCCCATAAAGATTGAATGCACAGAAGTACGCTCCTCTTCCGGCAGCACCTCTGCCGCCAGGCTAAGGCTCAGGCGGGCCAGACGCTTCAAACGGCGTATTTGTTTGGGCGGCAGGCTTGCACAAGAGGCCGCCTCATCCACCCTGCCCGTACAGTTTTGCCCGGCCTCAAGCCTGGCCAGGGTGGCGGCAAGATCGCCCGCGCCGGTCAAACAGGCGCAGCCGTGCACCGCCAAGGCGGGCAAAGGAGCGGCAGGTTCTGCAGGCGGCTGAAAGGCTCCGACCCTGGCCAGCACCAGTGCAGCATTGTTGCCGCCAAAGCCAAAGGAATTGGAGAGTAGCGCGTGCAGGGGTTTGTCTTGCACGTGTTTTTGCGGGTTCAGGTCCAGGGCGGGATCGAACTCCTCAAAACCGGTGTTGGCCGGAATAAAGCCTCTGCTTAAAGCAAGGGCCGAAACCACCGCCTCGATTGCGCCGGCTGCAGCCAGGCTGTGGCCGCTTGCGCCCTTGATGGAAGAGAGCGGCGGCACCGCTGCCCCATCAAAGAGACGCTGGATGGCCCGGGCCTCGGCCAGATCATTTTCCACTGTGCCGGTGCCGTGCAGGTTGATGTAGTCAATATCCTGCGGATTAAGGCCCGCATCTGCCAGGGCGGAGCGCATGGCAGCCAGAGCGCCGTCGCCCTGTGGATGGGGTGAGGCCGGGTGATGGGCATCACAGGAGAGGCCCGCGCCCAGGAGTTCAACAAACGCCAGGTCCTCAACGCCCTCCACATCCTCCTCTGCCGTACTCAAGAGGAGCATGGCCGCGCCTTCCGCAACCGCCATGCCGCGACGGCGGCGATCCAAGGGTTTGGGGCCGTCGGCATCAACCAGTTGCAGGGAATGGAAGCCAAAGAAGGTCAGACGGCAGAGGGAATCCACGCCTCCGGCCAGAACGCACTTGGCCCGGCCGCTGCGCAATAATCTCAAGGCCAAGGCCAGGGCCAGGGCGCCGGAGGAACAGGCGGTGGAAACAGTGAGCGCAGGCCCGCTGCAACGCACCCGGCTCGCGACTGCAGCGGTTACCGTATGCAAGCCATGGTAGCGGCAGGAGCTTGGCGTGGCGGCCCGGCCCAGGAGCAGGGTTTCCGTAGTCAGCATGCCGCCGGTGGTACAGCCGAGGATAACCGCATCCGGCGCATGCGCGCAGCCACCCTTTGAGCCACTCATTGCCTGCTCTGCCGCCCGCAGGGCCAACTGGTGCGTGCGCGGCAAGGGGCTTGCAGGGTCTTCCTGAAAAAGAGCCTGCCCGGCCGGCAGGCTCTTTCCCTGTAAGAGCGGAAAAATGTCGGGCCGTCCAAGGCAGCTCTGAGCCTGCCGCAGGGAGGCTTCCGTGGCTGCAAGCCCCTCTCCCAGGGCGCTGACGATGCCCGCGCCTGCAATACGGACGGAGCGAAGAGAGTGGCTGCTCAAGACTTACCGGCAGGCCTGTGCTCTTGATGCTCGTGATGCTCGTGGATATGGACGGCAAGCGTTCGCAGGCTTGCAAACACCTGCTGGCCAACCTCCTGGTTGTTGATCAAAACCCCATAGTCCTTCTCCACCATCACCACCATCTCCAGCACATCAATGGAGTCAATGCCTAATTCTCCGCCCACCAGGCGGGCGTCAGGGTCAAAAGTTTCCGGCGTCAAGTCCGGCAGGTTCAGCAGGCTGATCAGTTTCCCTTTTAGTTCCTCTATCAAGGTATCCATGTCTACACTCGTTCCAACAGCTCTCGAATTCCACTTCCAGATCAAAGCCCTACCTGTGTCGGCTTCAGCAAATGCTTCTCGGAGTACCTGTATGTACGCCTACATCGCATTTGCCTCGCCTCCTTGATACATTTCTTTGATCTGAAACTGAAATAATTAAATATCTACCATGCCGCAGTCGCAGCGTAAAAAATTTCCTTGTACACCATCAGCGCCTGCCTTGTCACGCAGTCCGAACAAAATAAGATTACTTTTCACCAACATTGTGGTAAATTTTCTTGTTGACAATTACCTGTCACACTGTGGCATTCCAGGTATACGAACAGCTTTAAGGCAGTCGCAGCCTTGGGCGGGCCATGTCCGCTTCCTTTTCAACACCCTAATTCCATATGCTCAGCACCAGCAAAGAGGCGATTACCGGGGTCGCCCTAGAAGCGCTTTTACCCCAGCGACGGCCCATGCTCCTTTTGGATGCGGTGCTCGCGGGCGATACCAGCTTTGCGAGCACCCGCAGCATCGTGCGGCCGGAATGGCCCCTGGCCGGAGAAACAGGCGTGGATGCCCTGGTGCTGATCGAGATTGCCGCCCAGACAGCGGGCATCAGTTGCAGTTGGGCCCGCCTGCAGCAAAAAGGGCCGGATTCCGAACAGAAAGGCTGGATCGTGGCCATAAAACGCGCCGACCTGCACCTTGCCGAGCTGCCCTTTGGTGCGCACATTAGGGCGGAAGGCCGCAACACCATCAGTTACGGCGGCTTTCAGGAAGTGAGTGCGACCTTGTACTTACAGGACGCGTGCATCGCAGAGGTAGTACTGCAACTCTATCAGCCGCAGGAAGACATCCATGCAGACACAAAAAGCGACTAAAATCGCCCTGGTAAGCGGGGGCAGCGGCGGCATAGGCCGGGCCATTTGCGTAGCACTGGCCAAAAACGGATGTTTTGTCTACATCAACTATATGAAGAACCGTGCCGGTGCCGAACAATGCCTTGCCGAGCTGCAACGGGCCGGGGGTGCGGGTGAACTTTGCCCCTTTGACGTGTGCGACATGGAAGGCGCAGCCGCAGCGGTCAACGCCGTTGCCGAGCGCCACGGCCGCCTGGACATCCTCATCAACAATGCAGGCATTATTGCAGACGGCCTCTTTATGACCATGTCGCCGGAAAACTGGACCCGGGTTATCGACACCAACCTGCACGGCTTTTACAACCTGACCCGGCCCGCGATTGAACACATGGCACGACAAAAATCAGGAGCAGTGGTGTCCATATCCTCTGCCGCCTCGCTGGCACCCAACCGGGGCCAGACCAACTACGCTGCGGCCAAGGCCGGGCTGAATGCCGCCAGCCGCTCCTTGGCCGCTGAAGTGGCGCGCCTGGGCATCAGGGTCAATGTGGTGGCCCCAGGCCTGATCGAAACCGAGATGATTCAAGACGCACCCAAGGAACACATCAAAAAACTGGTTCCCATGGCCCGCATCGGCCGGCCCGAGGAAGTGGCCGACGTGGTCGCCTTTCTCTGCTCCGACGCCTCCTCCTACATGACCGGGCAGATTGTGTCGGTGAATGGGGGCATGATATGAGCCTTTTGCGCCTCCTTGTTGTTGCCCTAGCGCTAGTACTGTCAATGACAGCAGTCGCTGCGGCAGAACCGGCAGAAGCGCCACGGGTGCAGTTGCAATCGGTACAGGCGAATTTCTTTCAGGAAAAACACCTCAAGATCCTGGCCCAGCCCATTACCTCACGCGGTGTTTTTGCCTTTCAAGGCCCGCGTTCGCTGCGCTGGGAATACCTCTATCCGGTGCGCAGCCTGCTTTTGGTGCATGAGGACAGCATGAAAAAGCTGGTTGAGCAGGACGGCAAACTGGTGAACGACCCCGGCATGGCCATGGATTCCATGCACCTGGTGCTGGAGGAGATCACCAACTGGCTGGCCGGTCGCTTCAACGACAACCCTGCCTTTAGCGCCTCCTTTCCCGATGAAGAGACCATTGTGCTCACCCCCAAGGATGCGGGTCTGGCTGCGATCATCAGCCGTATCGACCTGCACCTGCAGGGCCGCGAGGGGCTGATCGATTCAGTGATCATCAATGAGGGGCCGGAAACCTTTACCCGTCTGAGTTTTTCCGATGCCGTGCTCAACCAGCCCCTGCCGGAAAAGCTGTTCACCACACCATGACACGTCTTTGCCTTGGGCTCATCGCGCTCATGCTTGCCGCTTGCAGCCCTGTGCAGCAAACGCCGCCCCCGCTAATCCCGCTGCGACCGGTGCCCACCCCCCTTACCTGCGCGGAATTTTTTCCCCAGGGCGACTGGCAGTATGTGCATGCCATCCGCTTCCAGTTGGCAAGCGGTGGCGGCGGCTCTGCCATTGGCGTGGTGGTGCTGACCAGCCAGGATATCCGCTGCGCCCTGACTACGGTAGAAGGACTGACCTTGTTTGAAGCCCGGGCAAAAGGTACGGGCCCAGTGGAAATCATGCGGGCGCTCCCGCCCTTTGACCGCCGGCATTTTGCCGACAACCTGGTCAAAGATATCCGCACCCTGTTTGTGCCTCCGCTGGGTCTGGTGCGCCAAGGCCGGCTCGCCGACAAGGCCAGGGTCTGCCGCTATGAAACCGCAGACGGTGAAACTGCGGATCTCATGGAAACGAAAGACGGCTGCTGGCGTTTGCAAACCTACAACCCGGATCCGCTGGCCAACCGTTCGGTACGGGCCTATTCCTGCGAATATACGAGTCAATCTGGACTCATGCCCTCGCAACTGGAACTGGTCGCCCCGGGCCGCAGCGGCTATACCATCAATATGCGGCTGATCTCCGCCCAGCGTCTCACCACCCCGAACCCATAAGCCTGCATGCGTTTTAAGCTCATCTACCCCAAATGGCCCAAGCTGGGCCGGCAAACTGAATTCCATCTGCCCCCGCATGGCCCGGTGGTGTTCGCAGCCACCCTGCCCGACTATGTTGAGGTGGATTTCATTGACGAAAACCTGGAAGCAATCGACTTTGACGCGCCGGTTGATTTTGTCGGCATCTCCATGATGCTGACCGTGCAGGTAAAACGGGGCTGGGAGATAGCGGACGCCTTTCGCAAGCGCGGCATCAAGGTGATCTTCGGCGGCATCGCCGCCATGCTCCACGCCGAAGAATGTCAGTTGCACGCTGACGCGGTCTTTCTGGGCGAGGCCGAGGGCCGCATGGAGGCGGTTTTTGCCGATTTTCGCCGCAATGCCCTCAAACCGGTCTACAATTTCCTCAACGAGCCGCCGGACATTGCCCTGGTAGGCACGGCCCGGCGCGATATCCTCAAACGCAGCCACTACAACTACCGGGGCGTGCAGATGGTGGACTTGGTGCATGCCTCCCGCGGCTGCCGCTTCAACTGCTACCCCTGTGCGGTCTCCTACCTGGGTGGTCGCAACTTCCGGCCCCGGCCCATTGACAAGGCCATTGCCGAGATGGCGGCTATTGATAACAACCGCCTCTTCATTGTCGACAACTCGCTGGCCCAAGATACCCAGTGGGAGCTGGACCTGTTTCAGGAAATGATTCCCCTGAAAAAGAAGTGGTGCTCGCACCCCATTGAAGACAAACCCGAGGTGCTCGACCTGGCGGCCCAGGCCGGGGCCTGGTACGTGTATCAGGCGGTGTTCGACACCTCGGACTACATCCGCGAGCGCATCAGGCGCTACCACGACCACGGCATCGGTGTGGAAGGCACCATTCTGCTTGGTCTGGACAATCACGACGAGGATTTCATCAAACGGCTGATCGACTTTCTTCTGGATATCGAGCTTGATCTGGCCGAATTTACGGTACTGACCCCCTTTCCCCACACCAAGGCCTATGAAGAACTGCACCGTCAGGGCCGTATCCTCAGCTACGACTGGGATCGCTACTCTGCCGACCAGGTGGTCTATCAGCCCAAACACATGAGTCCGGAGCGCTTGCAAGAACTCTTGGATTACGCCTGGGACAGCTTCTACCACGACGAGTCGCAAAACATGAAAATGGCTAAGCTCTTTAGCCGGGTGATGCACAAGGAAATGGCGGACAAGACCTTCCGCCCGCGTGACCGCAGCCTGAGCCGCCGACACTTTGGCCGCAGCAGTGAGGAGTTATCGTGAGGCCGAGCGTGAAGCCGGAACAGCCCCTTTGGCAAGAACAGTGCCGTGCCCTGCTGCGTGGCCCGGCCTGGCCGGAGCGGCCCTTTCTGATTGAGGGCCTCTCCCATCAGAGCCTGCACACACTTGCAGCCGGGCTCTATTGGCACTTACACAATCAAGTTGGCGAAGGGTCCATCATCCTTGCCAGTGAAGACAAGAGTCTGTGCGCCGCTGCCCTGTTGAGCGCCCTGGCAGGCGGACCGCCGCTCCTCCTGCCCTACTCCCTCTCTCCCCAGGCCTTGGCTGCCCTGCAGGCGGCAGGCGGCTGCAACCAGGTGCTCGCCGGCGAAGAGTTGGAACTGCCCCAGGGCCTGCACCGGATCAGCTTGCCGCAAGGCGGTTCTTCACCGGCAAGCCCACCCCTTCCGCAGACTCCGGCCAAGGGAGTTGTACTCAACCTCTTCACCGGCGGCAGCACCGGTGCACCCCAACTGTGGAGCAAGACCGCAGCCAATCTCTTTGGCGAGGCCCTGTTCATTGCCGGCCACCACGGCATTCAGGTGCAGGATCGCATCGCGGCCACCATCGCACCCTATCACATCTACGGCCTGCTTTACAGCATCCTCCTGCCCCTGGTCAGCGGCGCGGCGGTGCTAGGGCAAACACCCGCTTTTCCGGAAGAGATGGTGAGCTCTGTGCGCGAACAGGAGATCAGCATCTTTATCAGCGTGCCCGCCCACTACCGCTCCCTGGCCGGCAAGAGCTGCGCGCCCAGCCGCCTGCGCCTGGCCTTTTCTTCTGCCGGAATGCTTGATGCGGCGGATAACCAAGCTTTTTTTGCCGCCAACAAGACCGGCATTGTCGAGGTCTATGGGTCCACGGAAACGGGCGGCATTGCCTGCAGAAACCGTTTTCAGGGTGAAGAGCATTTCACCGTGTTGCCGCCCATTGACTGGCAAATGAGCCGGGATGAGCGGTTGATGGTGTGCTCCCCCTTTCTCTCGCCGGAACTGCCCTTGGATGCAGCGGGCTATTTCCATACCGCAGACCGGGTCGCGGCACTGGATGATGCGCGTTTTTCCTTGCTCGGCCGGGCAGATCTGGTGGTAAAAGTGGCGGGCAAGCGAGTAGACCTGGAGATGGTCAAACGGCTCCTGCAGGCCCAACCCGGTGTGCGGGAAGTGGTGGTGCTTGCCCTGCCCGAAGGCGGCAGCCGGGAAAACCGCATCGCTGCCATCCTGACAACAAAAGGGCCGGATATGCTTGCAATCAATACGCTGCGCCAGGAGCTGAGCCGCCACCTTGAGCCCTATGCCCTGCCGCGTGTGATCAAGGTGGTGGATGAGATTCCGGTCAGGGCCAATGGCAAGTATGACCGCGAGGCCATCCTGGCCCTGTTGGATTCATGAACCGGATCCGGGCCGCCTGCGCAGCGGGCTATGAACGCATGGCCGCGCGCGCGGAACTGCTTGATCGCATCAATGTCTTTCCCGTGGCAGACGCCGATACCGGCGTGAACCTGCGTCTGAGCCTCGCCCCGCTGCGCGACCCAGACAGTGCCGACAGCCACTGCCTTGCGCTGCTCCAGCGCAGTGCCGGCGGCAATTCCGGCAACATTGCCGTCGCCTTTTTTACCCCATTTTTCCAAGAGCAGTCTCATTACGAACCACCCGGCGAGTTACAAGCCCTGACTGCACTCCTGGCCAAAGGCAGCCGCCTGGCCCGGCAGGCCGTACTTGCGCCCCAAGACGGCACCATGCTGGATGTCTTTGCTGCTCTGGCCTTGTTGCACAATGCCGACACATCCCTGCCCCCTGGGCGCGAACTTTTGGATACGCTCGCAGCCACGGTCAGTGCCACAGCCCACATCCTGCCGGAGATGCGCCGAGCAGGCGTAGTGGATGCAGGCGCGCTGGGCCTGTTCTTCTTCTTTGAAGGTTTTTTTGCCGGCCTCCTCAACGAGCCTGGTCTGTGCCGTCCGGCGCGCGAACTCTTCCCCGGCCTGCTCGAACCTGCCCTGCCAGGCGAACAGGAGCAAGACCAGGGTTCCTGCATCACTCTCAGCCTTGAGCACATTGACCACACCGGCCACAGCGCAATGCTTGCTGACCCGACCTTTCTGGCCGAGCTGGGCGAGAGCGTAGTGGCCCGCCAGGATGGCGATAGCCTGCGGCTGCACCTGCACAGCCGCAATGCGGAAGAAGTGCGGCAAAAAATAGAAAGTCTGGGCACAATCAGCGAGTGGCGCAGTGAAGTAATCGAAACTGCAGAACCAGGGGGGCAAGAACCCGGACTCTTCCACCTGCTCTGCGACGCCGCCGGTTCTCTGCCGCGTGCACTGGCCAGACAGGAAGGCATCACCCTTTTGGACAGCTATATTATCTGCGAGGGCGAGGCCAAACCGGAAACCCTGTGGCAGCCTGCCCACATTTACCAGGCCCTGCGCGAGGGCAAAAAGGTGAGTACGGCCCAGGCCTCCACCTATGAACGCCGGGAGCATTTCTCCCACAGCCTGGAATTGCACGGCCCCACCCTGTATCTTGCCGTGGGCTCTGCCTACACCGGCAACTATAGTATGGCCCTGGCATGGCAGGCACAGCACGATACGACCGGTAATTTTGTGGTGATTGATAGCGGCGCAGCCTCGGGCCGCCTAGCCTGCATCGCCCTCTTAACTAGTCGCGCCAATCGCGGTATCGACTCGAAGGGAGCCCTGTTTACTCATGTGCAACGGCTCTCTCGGGCATGTGAAGAGTATGTCTTTATCGACAGCCTGCGCTATCTGGCTGCTGGTGGCAGGGTATCGAAGATCAGCGGTCTTGCCGGTGG
>JAUNUN010000028.1 GCA_030538155.1 bacterium | reverse complement strand
CCGAGCAGTTGCTCTTCGGTGGCGTTCCGTAAAGCCTCCAAGGTAGTAAAGCGGCCGGCCAAGGCCTCGGCCGTGACCTCGCCCACATGACGGATGCCAAGCGCCATGAGAAAGCGCGCCAGTTCCACTTCCTTGCGCCGCTCAATGGCGGCAACCACCTTGGCAGCCGAACGCTCGCCCCAGCCATCCAGTTGGGCAAGGCTTGCGGCATCCAGGGTAAAAAAATCGGCCGCATCCTCGATCAGGCCGCTTGTGAGCAGCAGTTCCACCTGCTTTTTCCCCAGCCCCTCGAAATCCATGCCGCCTTTACCGGCAAAATGGATGAGGCGTTGCAAAAGCCTGCCACCGCAGTGCGGATTGAGACAGCACACCGCAGCCTCGCCTGCTTTGCGCTGCAGCGGCCCCTGGCAGGAGGGACAAAAGTCCGGGAAAACAATGACCTGTTCTTCACCGTTGCGGGCCTCGTCTATCACCTTGACCACCTCGGGGATAACGTCACCGGCTCGTTGCACCAGAACCGTATCCTGCAGGCGGATATCCTTGCGAAGGATCTCGTCTTGGTTGTGCAGCGTGGCCTTGCGCACCACCACGCCGTCAATGCTGACCGGGGTAAGGCTCGCCACCGGGGTAATAACGCCGGTTCTGCCCACCTGGAACTCCACAGCCTCAATCTTGGTGGTGGCTTGGCTTGCAGGAAATTTCCAGGCAACGGCCCAGCGCGGCGCTCTCGCCGTGGCTCCCAGACGCGCCTGCAGGGTAAAATTATTGACCTTGATCACCATGCCGTCGGTGTCGTAATCAAGTGCGGCGCGCAGATCTCGCAGGTACTGGTAGCGCGCCGCTATCTCTTCTTCGGAAGCGCAAAGCGCAGCCAGCGGATTGACCGGAAAGCCGCAATCGGCCAAGGCCTTGAGCAAGGCCTCCTGGGAGTCCACCTCAAGGATCTCTGGGTTACCCGCGCCATAGACAAAAAAGGCCAGGGGCCGCCGGGCCGTAACCCCAGGATCGAGCTGGCGCAGCGAACCTGCAGCCGCATTTCTGGTATTAGCAAAAAGAGCTTCGCCCTGTGAAGCCCGCTGCCGGTTCAGTTCGGCAAAACCCTTTCTAGATAAGAACACCTCGCCCCGCACTTGCAGCTCCGGTGGTTGCGGCTGATCTTTCCGAGCCAGCAGTTGCAGAGGGATGCCGCGCACCGTCTTGAGCTGCGAGGTAATATCCTCGCCCACCAGGCCGTCGCCGCGGGTGGAGCCGGAAACCAGTATGCCGTCCTTATACACCAGCTCAACCGCCAGGCCGTCCAGCTTGGGTTCCACCATGAAGGCGAGCTCTTGCTCCCACTTTAAGTAACGGCGCGTTCTGGCGGTAAAATCAGTGAGTTCTGCAGGGATAAAGATGTTGTCCAGGCTCAGCATGGGGTTTTTGTGGGCCAGCGGCTGGAAGGCTGCCAAGGGCGCGCCGCCCACGCGGTGGCTGGGAGAATCCGGGCTGATGAGTTCTGGAAAACGGGTCTCTAGAGCGAGCAGTTCCTGAAAAAGGCGGTCATACTCGCCATCGGCAATGGTGGGATCGTCTAAAACGTAGTAACGGTGGGCGTGGTCATGCAGGCTGCGGCGCAGTTCGACAAGACGTCGCGCCGCAGCCTCCCTATCCTCGGAATGAGTCTTACTTGCTGTCAAGGAGTTTGCCGAGCTTGGAGATGTTCTCCGGGCTGATCTCATCGATGAAGATCATCACGCTTTCCAATGGCTTGTCGGCAATGCGGCAGATGGATTCGGTAACTTCTTCAACGATTTTTTCCTTCTGATCCCTTGTCAATGTTCCGGCAACCCTGATGTTTACGTACGGCATACAGTCCTCCTGATCGGTGTTACTTAAGTGTACACGCCAGGCCCTCAGTTTCTGCGGTAGTGGCGTGTTTTTCCTCACTATATTTTTTCTGGAGACAAAGGCATTTTGTCTGGGTACTCTATATACCAGTATTCTACAATTTCGTCGATGCACATCTCGGGGCCGATGTTGCTCCGGCCAGATGACCCATAGAGGTAAAAGCATGCATGTACTTGTGACCGGCGGGGCCGGATATATCGGCAGCCATACCTGCCTGGAACTGCTCGATGCCGGTTATACGGTGAGCGTGGTGGACAACCTCTGCAACTCAAGCCGTATTGCCCTTACGCGGGTGGAAGAGTTGTGCGGCAAAAAGATCAACTTCATTGAACTCGATCTCTTGGACATGCAGGGGCTGAGCCAAGTGTTTAGTCGACACCCGGATATCGGCGCAGTCATCCATTTTGCCGGTTTGAAGGCTGTGGGCGAATCCGTTGAGCAACCTCTGCGTTACTACCAGAACAACCTCATCGGCACCCTGAATCTGTGTGAGGCCATGGCCAAGCATGGGGTGAAACACATTGTTTTTTCCTCGTCTGCAACCGTGTACGGCACGCCTGCCCGTCTGCCCATTCAGGAGGACTTCCCCACCAGCGCCACCAACCCCTATGGCCGCAGTAAACTGATGATCGAAGAGATGCTGGCAGATCTGCACATAAGCGACCAAACCTGGCAGGTGGTGCTCCTGCGCTACTTCAACCCGGTGGGCGCGCACCCAAGCGGTCGCATCGGTGAAGATCCCAAAGGCATTCCCAACAACCTCATGCCCTATATCACCCAGGTGGCGGCGGGACGACTCAAAGAACTCAACGTTTTCGGCAACGACTATCCCACCATAGACGGCACCGGTGTACGCGACTATTTGCATGTGGTGGATTTGGCCAAGGGGCATGTCAAGGCGCTGGAATACACGCAAAAGCGCAGCGGTGTTTTCATCTATAACCTGGGCACAGGACAGGGCAGTTCGGTTTTGGAGATGGTGCGGGCCTTTATGGAGGCCAACAAGATCGACATCGCCTACCGCATCAGCCCGCGGCGTCCGGGCGATATTGCCGAGTGCTATGCCGATGCCTCCCTCGCCCTGCGCGAGCTGGGCTGGCAGACGGAATACGGGCTTACCGACATGTGTCGTCATGCCTGGAACTGGCAGAAGAACAATCCGGAGGGCTATCCGCCCTCTGCATAGCTATTACCGGCCTGCACCACTCTGATCTCTCCTCAACATCTTCGCAACAGGAAAACAAAAATGCCGGCAGCACTTATTCGCGGCAAGGACATTGCCGTCACCATTCAAGAGGAACTCGCGGCCGAGGTACGGCACTTGCAAACCATGGGCATAGTGCCGGGTCTGGTCACCATTTTAGTGGGCGATGATCCGGCCTCGCAGTCCTATGTGCGGGCGAAGAACAAAACCGCCCATGCCCTGGGCATCCACTCCGAGCAGCGCAGCCGGCCGGCAGCCACCACCGAGGAGGAACTGCTGGCCCTGATCGCCGAGTATAACAGCAACAGCGCCATCCACGGCATTCTGGTGCAACTGCCCCTGCCCCGCCACATCGATGAGAGCAAGGTTCTCGCCGCCATTGATCCGGCCAAGGATGTGGACGGTTTTCACCCGGTCAATGTGGGCAAGATGCTTTTGGGCGAGCCCTGCTTCCTGCCCTGCACACCGCACGGCATTATCGAGCTGTTGCAGCGAAGCGGGGTGGAAACCTCGGGCGCTGAAGTGGTGGTGGTGGGTCGCTCCAACATTGTCGGCAAGCCGGTCGCCAATCTGCTCATCCAGAAGCGTGCAGGCGGCAATGCCACCGTCACCCTCTGCCATACCCGCACAAGAGACATGGCCTTTCATACCAAAAGGGCCGATATTCTCATCGTGGCGGCCGGTGTGCCGCAGATGATCAAGGCGGATATGGTCAAGGAAGGGGCTGTGGTCATTGATGTGGGCGTCAACCGCATCGGCGAGAGCGAAAGCGGCAAGGCCATTCTGGTTGGCGATGTGGATTTTGCAGGTGTCGTCGAAAAGGCAAAGGCCATCACCCCGGTACCCGGAGGGGTTGGCCCCATGACCATCACCATGCTCATGCACAACACGGTGCAATCGGCAAAAACGGCGCACAACATTATGGCATAAATGCGGTTTCGAGACTTTTTCGCTCGGTAAACTGCGCACGTACGATTATCCATGGAAGAACGGAAGAAAACTAAAAAACAGGCTATGCCTGTAGAGAAAAAACCCGTTTGCCCCACCTGCGGCGGCAGCGGTGAAATCGGCTTTTTCCAGGGTGAAAGCCGATTTCTGCTCACCCGGGAAGAATGCCCGGCCTGTTTCGGTCTGGGCTATATGCTGGAAGATACAGATGATCCTACCGACAGTGCGCCGGATTCGTCTGCCCATAAACCCTGATCAAAACCACAAGCCCTCATCTTTCATACCTCTTTACAACCTCTGCGCTCCCTCAAGATTCAGCCATGACCAGTACATACGCCGCCCAGCCCACCCTGCTCTGCCTTTGCCTTGCCGGCGCACTGATTACCTTTCCGCTGCAAACGGCCCATGCCGACACCTTGAGCGACTGCATGCAGAGGCGGCTCTTTACTTCAAACGACAGCGTCACTGTGGGCGCAATCCGGGCCCAGTGCCTGGATGAGCTCAAGGTGAAAAGCCCGACCAGCCAACAGGCGGTGGCTGCTCCCACAGCCGTGGAAAAACGGATCAGGGAGGAGCGGGAAAACATTCTCAAACCCTTTACTCTCACGGCCCACCGCGCCAACTACATCCTGCCCTTTGCCTACAACTCCTCCGGCTACAACTCCTCCCACCATGGAGTCAAAGGCAATGGCGAACCCTATGATTTCAAGGATGCGGAGGCCCAATTCCAAATCAGCCTGAAAACGCCCTTAATGACAGATCTGTTCAATGGCCGCGTGGATGTCTATGCCGCCTACACCAACCACAGCTTCTGGCAGGTCTACGATTCGGACGACTCCTCGCCCTTCCGCGAGACCACCCACGAGCCCGAAATCTGGCTGCAGTTTCACCCCAACTGGGAGTTCCTGGGTTTCAAGAACACAGGCAACCTCTTTGGCTTCAACCACCAGTCCAATGGACAGAGCGACCTCCGCTCCCGCTCCTGGAACCGGCTCTTTGCCACCATTCTGGTTGAACGCGGCGACCTGGCCCTGGCCGTACGGCCATGGCTCGCCTTTTATGATGAAGATGCGGATGCCGACAACCCGGACCTTAGCGACTACATGGGCCACTTCGACCTCATGGCCACCTACCGCATGGGCGAGCACACCTTCAGCATGCGCGGCCAGAACAACCTGGAATCCGGCTTCAGCCGGGGCGGTTTGGAGTTGAGCTGGAGTTTCCCTCTATGGAACTGGCCGTACCTGCGTGGTTATGTGCAATACTACACCGGCTATGGCGAAAGCCTGATTGACTACGACCAATACGTCAACCGGCTAGGCATTGGCTTTTCCCTGTCAGACTGGCTCTGATTCCATTTTCGCATCAAGGCTTTATCTGTACCGGCCGGGACTGGAATGTTTCCAGCCCTGACCGGCAATGTGTGCTTAAAAAATTGCAAGGAATCAAGAAAAAAATAGCGCAAGATGCCAAGGTGTCTTGACAAATCAAGCAGGAACGGCGCGGACACTTTTCATATCTATTCTTTTATTTCAATAAGCTATGGAACAGGGACATATCCGTTCACATCAGGAAAACTGACCACTCCAGATGAAATTTGAAGACCAGCTCCATGCTCTCATCTTTTTTCACCTTCAGGAGCATCACTCATGCAGGCATTTGCTCCAATCACTGAAAGAGGATGCTTTTGCCGGGAAACAGATTGCACCAAAGAAAGGCATTGTCAAAAGCTTCTTTTTGAGGCGATTGAGTGATTGGGGTCTCGAACAGCTCCTGCTGCTTTTTAAACCCCTGCAGAGCGAGATCGGGAAGACTCCCAGACAAAACTCACGCGCGAGGCTTTGATCCCAAGGGAAAAACACCGATAAGTATTGATTGTTCTTACGCCCCAGCATGAGAACATTGGCATGGTGGTCACTGCTGTCTCACACATTGATTGTTCCCACGCTCCGGCGTGGGAACAAGTCTGCAATCCGATAAAACGTGGTTCTATGGACGCCCTGCACTGGTGGTGCTCCAGTGCCGAAACTATTGCGGGCAGCCAGGCCTGATATTGATTGCCGGTACTGGGAGCTAAACGCTACCAGGCGCAGAGCGCCAGGGGAGGCGTTCCCACGCCGGAGCGTGGGAACGATGGACGCCGCCAGATCAAGGCAAGATTTGCACCTTTTCAGCGCTACTACCACCCACTTCAATGTTATTATTTGCCTCAATGGAAGCGGCACTGAAAGGAGGATTAGGAGGATTGACCAGGTAACTCCATATATTTACTCCATGTGCGCTATCCCCTTGAGTAATTATACTGTTGTTTTGAACAATATGACTATCAAGCACTGTTGTTTGACTGCCAATTACTGCTGATTGGTTGAATATAAAACTTAAACCATCAGCATATCCACCGCTGGTACTGACAGTTGCACCTGTAATTTTAAGATCTTCGAGGTAAGAATTCCATAACTCAGCCTGTATACCATCCGCTCTATCGCCAGTGGTAGAAATACTGCTTCCCTCTACTGTCATGGTGCCTAACTTACTTGCCTGAAGTTTGGCTTCCAAGCCTGTAGCCTCGCTGCCGGTGGTACTGATAGTGCTCCCGATAACACTTAAGCTGCCTAAACTTGACTGGAAGAGAAGGTCCGCCTTGATGCCGTTTGCATACGCACCGGTATTATCGATGGTAATGGTACTGTTGGTCACGGCCAGGTTATTCATGGTCGAATTTCTGAGGAGAGTAATGACGCCGTTTTGCCGTTCTCCTTGCAGGCTGATAGTGCTTCCTTCTACACGCAGGTCGCCAAGACTAGAGTAGTCCATCAGGTTTATATCCAATCCATTCGCAAAATCACCTGTGCTACTGATGCTGGTGTTAGTTACATTCAGACTGCCCAAGTTCGATTGCTGCACATGTGCCCTCAGGCCACTTGCAAATTCACCAGCTGTATTGATAGTAGAGTCGCTCACATTCAGACTGTCCAGGATTGCAGGACCGCCAATAACAGTGCCATAATCAGCCTCGCCGTACATCCACATAAGGACCCCGTCCGCAAAATTGCCGGCCGTACTGATGGTGCTGTTGGTCAGATTCAGGCTGCCCAGGTGCGAAGACTCGATATGAGCCACGATGCCGCCAGCAAATTTGCCAAGAGTATTGATACTGCTTCCCGCTACATTCAGACTGCCCAGGTCGGCGTTGTACATCTCGCGCAGCAATACACCACTTGCTTCCATACCAGCTGTGCTGATATTGCTTCCGGTTATAGTCAAACTCTCCAGATTCTCCTGATCGAGATAGGAAATAAGAGCATCGGAGCCTGAACCGCTGGTATGCAGCTCGCTGTTGTCAACAAGCACAGTGCCGCTGCCCAGTTGCGGCTGTACCCACACGGCTGCTGCACTGTTCTGGCTGGTTTCCACCGCCATGCGTCGCAGGGAGGTGTTTTCCGGCATGGTGACCGCAGCAGCATAGTCAACCATAGCCAAGCCCTTATCGACTTGCTTATCATAGGTTATGGTGCTGGGCTTGATCAGGGGCCGGTTGACCGTGGCATAGCTAGTTTGGGTGGGGTGGCCGCTGAAGGTGATTTCGCTGGTAATGGTCTGACCGGGCTTCATGACCACTTGCTCGTCATACACACCGCCCACATCGCTACTGTCCCGACTGATGCCGTTGACCTGGCCGCCTGCCTCGTAGACAAAGATGGTGGTATTTTCACCGGCATTATCTACCGCCTTCTGGATGCCGCCTCTTTCATCGCCGTAGGGGTGCTCATTGGTGCCGTCCTGGCTGGTGTCGGTGGCATTATCTTTATCCACAAAGGTGATGTTTTTAGCCAAATCTATGGTCTGTCTACGCTGGGTGCTGCTGCTGCGTTCGTCAACTTGCGTATCTTTTTGCACCATCCGTTTGGAAGCATCTTCCTGCCAATCGCTGTCTTTGGTTTGCACACGTACATCCCGCTGCACCATCTCGCTGCGCATGCGCTCATCCAGGCTGCGGTGGTCCATGGAAACCAGGCCGTCCACAAACTTGCTCCAGCTCAGATCGCGGGAAAGGGGAATCTGCAGCCGCGCACCCACAAAAAAATTGCTGCCGTTCAGAGTTTCATCCTCAAAAACCTCGGCATCCAAGGCCAGGTATGGGCCGGTCTTTATTTCAAGTCGGGCCTTCAAACCATCGACATCGTCGCCAAAAGGGTTGTCATACGAATAGTAACCACCAAAGAGGCGAACCTCAGGCCCAATGGGTAGGGGCAGTTTGAAACCCAGTTCCGTATCCCAGCCGTCCATACCTGCCTCATACTGATCAAACCAATGTTGGGTAAGGGTAGTAGTGGTGACGGTGCGGTACTTAGTAGTCGTCGTTTGAGTATAGTCGGACCAGAGACCGTGGCCACTAGCATATACATCACTGTAATTGCTACGTTTTGTATGGGTGCTTGTAGTTGTGGCAACGCTGGTCTCACTGCTCTCCCTAGTTTGACTGCCGATCTTTTCCTTGCCGTTATCGGCATCGTAGTAGTTTGCGCGGAAATCAACAGAGTTGCTCAGCAGCTCCACGCCCGCGCCCCACTGGTTGAAGCGGTTGCCGTGGGCTGATTCGCGGGAATCCACAAAGATGTTGCCGCCCAATACCAGGCCGTCGGTAACCATGCGGCGGTAGCCCAGGCCAAGGTTAAACTCGTTTGCGCCCTCATCCATGAGGGATACGCGCGGATTGAAGAAGATGATGTTCTGCTCGTTATTCAAAAGAGGCAGAATCATATCGCTGTAACCTTCCAGGTCTTCCTCGCCAAAGCGCGCGCCAAAATTGAGATAGGCGGCCGGATATTTGCTCGCAGTCTGGCTTGCGGCAACTTCCTGAGCAGGAGGAGCAGTTGCAGGCTGCTGAGCAGGGGCCTTTGCCTCTGCGCTCAGCGGTGCGGCTAGAAACAGGCCAAGGGCCAGAGCGGAATAAATTTTACGGGAAGATTTTCTTGCAGGGTGCGGCACGGTTGTTTCTCCTTTTTCTACATGATTGGCTGTACATATTGACTTCATCTGTTTTGCAGTAAGGGATTTACAATGTCAAATACATAATGGCCATCCGCATCCTTATTCACCCAATGCATAAACCATTCCAGTTGCAGAACAAAGCAGCGCAAAAGGCACTTGACTGAAGGTGCCGCAGCAGTTCATTGGAGTGCTGCCAGTAGTATTTGCCAAACAGGGAGGGTCATTTTGCCATAAAACGGCACACAAACTACGCTGCGAAACACCTCTCTGTCCGGCATCTGCCCCAATCCGGCAAAATATTCGTGACAGAGCCCGGCTGAACGGTGTAATGCCTAAGCAGGCGGGTCGGCCCTGGTGGAGCGTGGGCCGGCACCAACCCATTCAACCAGAACCGTTTTTAGAGCCATGAGTAAAACCTTTTCTTTCAATTCGGTAAAAGGCGATTTCTTTGGCGGTCTTACCGCCGGTATTGTCGCGCTGCCCCTGGCACTCGCCTTTGGTGTAGCCAGTGGCGCGGGCGCGGCGGCAGGCCTGTACGGCGCCATTGCCTTAGGCTTTTTTGCGGCCCTTTTTGGCGGCACACCTACCCAAATATCGGGCCCTACCGGGCCGATGACGGTTATATTTGCCGCAACCGTGGTAGCCTTTCCCGGCAATTACAATGCCATGTTTGCCGTGGTCTTTCTGGCTGGAGCTCTGCAAATTCTTTTTGGCTGGCTCAAACTGGGCAACTTTGTCCGCTATATCCCCTACCCGGTTATCTCCGGCTTCATGAGCGGTATCGGGGTGATCATCATCCTGCTGCAATTTCATCCGCTTTTAGGCGCGTCCAGTGTCAGCTCGCCGTTGGAGGCCTTGCTCAAACTGCCGGGGGCCATGGCCCAGGTGAACTGGTACAGTTTAGGCTTGGGTGTTCTAACCATGGCCATTGTCTTTCTCACCCCGGCCAAGGTCACACGTACCATCCCCTCACCGCTGCTGGCTCTGATAGCCGGCAGCCTGGTCGCCATCTTTTTTGATATGCCGGTAGCCAAAATCGGAGAGATTCCTGCAGGCTTACCCAAAATTGTCCTGCCCCTGTTTTCTCCTGACCTGCTGGCTAAGATTATCCCCATGGCGCTGGCCCTGGCAGTGCTCGGTACCATCGACTCCCTGCTCACCTCGGTAGTGGCAGATTCCATGACCAAGACCCGGCACAACTCCAATAAGGAACTCTTCGGCCAGGGTCTGGGTAATATGGCGGCCTCGCTGATCGGCGGTTTGCCCGGCGCGGGCGCGACCATGCGTACCGTGGTCAATATCAAAGCCGGCGGCACCACCTGTATATCGGGCATGATCCATGCCATGCTGCTTCTGGCTATCCTGCTCGGTCTGGGTGTGTATGCCGCGCTTATTCCCCTGCCGGTTCTGGCCGGTATCCTCATCAAGGTAGGTATCGACATCCTCGATTACCGCCTGCTCAAGATCATCAAGAAAATTCCCCGGCAGGACCTTATCGTCATGCTGGCGGTTTTTCTGATTACCGTATTTGTCGATCTGATTATCGCGGTAGGTGTGGGCGTAACCCTGGCCTCCTTGTTGTTGACCTACAGGCTCACACGGATGTCGCGTATCGATGTGCAGGAGGTTAGCCAGCAGGAGTGGCAAGCTGACCTTGAACGGAGCATAGAAGATGAAACCCAATACGGTATTCGCGTCATTACCGTGAGCGGTCCTTTTTTCTTCGGTACAACCTCACAGATGCAGGAGCACATCAGCACTCTCATCGGTACCAAGGTGGTGGTCATCAACTGCTTGCCGGTACCGTTTATTGATCTTTCCGGCTATTTTGCCCTGGGTGAAATGATCAACACCCTGGGTGGGGAAAATATCAAATCCATCGTGGTCTTTAAAAACGGCGCAGGCATGCGCAAACAGATGCTCGCCCTGGGGCTTGGCGAAATGCTCGGTATGGACGGCATCCAGACCGATTACAACGATGCCATGCAACTGGCCTGGGAATACCTGGGAGACGACAAGTAACAGGCTCGTACAAAACAAAAACCGGGCAAGGCCTACCCCTGCCCGGTTGCCGCTATCAAAAATTTTGCCGAGATTGTGGCCTGGCCGGCTGGAGCGGCAACCTCTTCGCCAGACAAATCCCTTGACCTTGTCTGGAAAACGCGGTACATAACGTCTTCCTGAAAAGTAAACGCTGACCGGCATGTTCGGCTGATTTTTCAGGCTGCAAAAGTCTTTCAGTGTGATAGCCGGGTCCTGTGCAATAAAGACTCGCAAACCCCGTCAGATCCGGAAGGAAGCAGCGGTAGCGAATCTCTTTATGTGCCGGGGGTGCCTGGCTATCCTTTTTTCTGCAGTCCTTACCCACCTGTAAGTTAATCGCCTACGCGTATTCGTGTCCTACCTTGTTCTTGCCAGGAAAGCCCGCCCCCAATGCTTTGCCGAGGTTATCGGCCAAAAGGCGGTGGTGCGTACCCTGAAGAATGCCCTGGAGCAGAACCGGGTGGCGCACGCCATCATCTTCAGCGGGGTGCGCGGCACCGGTAAAACGACGCTTGCCCGCATCATGGCCAAGGCCCTCAACTGCACCGGCCGCCAGGGAGCGGAACCCTGCAATGAGTGCCTGTCCTGCCGGGAGATCAACGCGGGCGCAAGTGTTGACCTGCACGAAGTAGACGGTGCATCCAACCGCGGCATCCAGGAAATCCGCGAACTCAAGGAACGCATCCGTTTCCAGCCCAGCAGCTCCCGCTACAAGATCTTCATCATCGATGAAGTGCACATGCTCACCACCGAGGCCTTCAATGCCCTGCTCAAGACCCTGGAAGAGCCGCCCGAGCACGTGTATTTCATGTTTGCCACCACCGAGTTGCACAAGGTGCCGCTCACTATTCTTTCGCGCTGCCAGCGTTTTGAACTTAAACGCCTGAACCGGCAGGAATTGCACCAGCATTTCAGCAAACTGGCCGATCAGGAAGGGGTGGAGATCAGCGCGGCTGCGCTGGATATGGTAGCGCGCGAGGCGGCAGGCAGCGTGCGCGACGGTTTGAGTCTTCTGGATCAACTCTTTTCCTACTGCGGCGCGCAGGTGAGTGAAGAAGATGTGCTGGAGGTATTAGGCCTGGTCAGCCGTCAGGCAGTGGCGGAACTGGGCACCGCGCTGCTCAAGGCCGATCTTGGTCGCGCCCTGGAACTGCTGGCCGCCTTGCAGGATCAAGGGGTGGATATCAAACGGCTGGGCAATGATCTGCTGCAGTGGCTGCGCGAACTGCTGTTGTGCAAACTGGGGCCGAAAACAGCGGCCATGCTGGCCCTGCCTGCGGATGAGTTGGCCGCCCTGCAGCAAGTGGCAGCACCCCACAGCCAGGAACAGCTCTCGGCCCTCTTTAACCTCCTGATGGATGCCTTGGAACAGCCCGGCCGGCAACCGAGGTTTGCGTTGGAAATGGCCTTTATCCGTGCCGTGCAGGTGGCGGAAATCACGCCCACGGCCGAATTGATCAGCCGCTTCAATGCGTTTTTGGGAGATGCGCCCCTTGCTGCCGCCGTGCCAACGGCTACTGTTACTGCTCCATCAGCGCAAACCGTACCAACCGCTCCAGCCAGACCAACAAACCAAACTTCAACTCCTCAGCAGGAAAAAAAAAATCTGCCGCAGCTAGACGAAAACAAGGCTGACTGGCCTGAGGTTCCCCCGCCGGAACACGAATATGCAGGGCCGGAGCCTGCTGGGGCGCAACCAGTGCCCGAGCCGGAACCAGGTGCCGGCTTAAAACATCCGCTGCCTGAAGATTCATCAGTCACAGCAGCTACATCAGCCACTGCCTCAGGGCCTGCGACCAAGCCTACTCCAGCGCCTGAATCCAAGTCTGAACCGGCCCCAGCCGCCACGCCTGTACTGCAAAAACCAAATAAAACGCCACGCGATACCAGCCCGGTTCAGCTCAGGGTGCAGCGGGATTGGGACCATTTTACCCGCCATGTGCAGGATCAGGTAAAGTGGATGGGTCTGGCCCTGCAACGGGCGCTCTCGGTGCGGGTGGAAGACGGCAACCTTTCCGTGCTCTTCCACGACATTAACGACTGCATCATGCTCAAGCAGCCGGAGCAGCTCCGTAAGCTGACCGAGCTTGCGCTCGATTTTTTTCAGGAGCCGCTGCAGGTGCGCATCGAAGAGGAAGAGTCGCGCAGTTGCGAGATCAACCCGCTCACCGGCCGCACCCCACTTGAGGAACGCAAGGCACTGGCAGCCGACCCGCTGGTACAGACCGCACTGGAGGTATTCAACGGCCAGCTGGGCGATATCCGCATCGGTTCGCGCTACAAGGAACAGCCCGTGCCGGAGGATGGGGAAGAGACGCTCCTTCAGTCGGACGAGGAAGAGGACTGAGCTTGACAGCTACCGCTCTGTGCTGAACGTATGGGTCATTCAACAGGCAAGGAACTGTCGTATAACGCACACCAAGAGGTATTGTATGGATATGAGCAATCTGATGAAGCAAGCGCAGCAGTTCCAGCAGAATTTGAAGTCCCTGCAGGATGAGCTGGCCGCCAAAGAGGTGACCGGCAGCGCGGGTGCGGGCATGGTGAGCGCCACCTTCAACGGCCAGTGCGATTTGATTGCCCTGCACATGGACCCGGAGCTGGTGAATCAGGAGAATACCCAGATGCTGCAGGATCTGCTCATGGCGGCCATCAACGACGGCCTGCGCAAGGCCAAGGAACTGGCCAAGGGCGAGATGAGCCGGCTCACCGGCGGCCTCAACATTCCCGGCCTGATGTAAGCAGCCATGCAGGTCGTTCCCCCGGCCCTGGAGCGGCTGATCCACGACTTCTCCCGCCTGCCCGGCATAGGCCGCAAAACAGCAACCAGGCTCGCGCTCTATATCCTACGTCGGCCGGAGAGCGAGGCCCAAAACCTGGCCCAGGATCTCCTGCATTTGCATAGCGCCATCCACCTCTGCCGCCACTGCTTTACCTTTTCGGAAACAGATCCCTGCGGCATCTGCGCCGATGCGGGTCGCAACCGGCGGCTGTTATGTGTGGTGGAAGAGCCGGGCGATCAGCTCCTCATTGAGAAGACCGGGGCCTTCAACGGCCTCTACCACATCCTCCATGGCGTGCTTGCGCCCATGGACGGCATCGGCCCGGATGAACTCAAGGTGCGGGAATTGTTGGCACGGGTGCGTTCCGGCACCGTTGAAGAAGTACTGATCGCCACCAGCTCCACCGTGCCCGGCGAGGCCACGGCCTCCTACCTGGCGGATCAGCTCAAAAAGACCGGCGTGGCCGCAAGCCGCCTGGCCTGCGGCATCCCCATGGGCATGGACATCAAGTACGCCGACGAGTACACCCTGGCCCACGCCATCCGGGCCCGACAGCACATGGTTGACCGCTCCTAGCCTCCACTTCTAAGCAGGTTTCTTTTTCTGCTCCTTTGGCAGTGCCTGCACAGAAAACCGGCGCACCGCCTCTTTGAGCTGCCCTTCCAGCTCTGAGCGCTCTTCTTCTCCCAGCTTACTGTAACGCAGACGGACATAGGGCCGCACCACAGCCGCAGCAGCATCAGCCATATCAGGCCGTAGACTACTGATATGTTGCAGGAACTGCACCGGCCCCTGGCTACTGCTGTAATGTATCTGGGCCTTGTCGAGCTTTTTCAAAAACCGCTGCCAGAACAGGGCCACCTTGTCACGCTCCTGTACACCAGGCTTCAAGAAAACCAGCAGGAAGAAGTAGACGATGCCGATCAGGGCAATGCCCGCAATCAACAGCGAAAGCATGGCCGCACCCCGGCTCGAATCAAGACCCAAACGCGAAAAGAGCCGGCTCTGCTCGGCAAAGGAATACTGCATGACCCATTGATTCCAGCGCATATTGAGCAGATCCCAGCCATTGGCCAAAGGTTGCAGCCAGGCAGGAAGGCGGCCAAGATTGAACAGGGCATCGAGGGTCAGCCCTTCGTCCATACCCAGGCGGCTCAAACTATTCGTCTGCAGCCTCTCCGGGGCCACGGCTGCGGTCGGGTCGATGCGCTGCCACTCGCCATCAAGGAGCACCTCGCACCAGACATGCGCATCCGACTGGCGCACAATCAGGTAGTTGCCGTATGGATTGAGGCTGCCGCCCAGATAACCGCCCACCAGCCGGGTGGGTACGCCCGCGGCTCGCATGAGGAAGGCAAAGGAGGTGGCGTAGTGTTCACAGAATCCGGCCTTACCGGTAAAAAGAAAGTGATCGATCGCATTCTCGGCCCCTACCCCGGCTGCAGTCGGCGTACCGGGACTCAAGGTATAGCGGAAGCCGCCACGGCTAAAAAAGTTGAAGGCCTCATTCACCACAGCTCTGGATTCAGGATTGCCCTGCTGCCAGCTCAGGGCCAACTCCCGGGCGCGCTTATTGCCTGTCCCTGCATCCGGCAGTTGCAGGCCCATCTGGGCAAGCCTGCCCTGTTGCAACTGTTGCCGCTCGGCCCTGGGGTCGGATGTGCCGCTGTACTGCAGACGGCTGGTCACCGGCCGCCAAGTAAGGATTTCTCCTTCATTACCCATCCAGGTTCCGCGCATCTGCTGCATGCGCACCGGTCTGTCCAAACTGTAGAGCCAGCGCTGCTGATGCGCTTCCAGGGTAATGATGTAGTCCACAGGGGGTGCAGAGCTGCGGACGGTACGCTCCGGCACCAGGCCGCGCCGCTCGCCCCTGGTCCAGCTCAGGCCGTCGAAATCCCATAGAATCAGCCCTCGCCAGTAGAGTTCTCCCACCGGCGGCACTGCTCCTGCAAAACTGACCCGAAAAGCTACCTCGGTGTTTTCTGCAAGCGAGGCGATTGAACCCATGCGGATGGTATCGCTTATGCCGACACGCTCCTGCATCAGGGTTGGTCTGCCCCAAAGCCCGCCCTGAAAGCGGGGAAAGAAGATGAAGAAAATCAGCATAAAGGGCAGGGCCTGCAGGCTCAATCTGCCGGCAAGGCGAAAACTGCGACCCAGAGCCATGCCCGGTTGGCGCACATGCACCAGTACGGCCGTATTGTAGAGCAGGGCAAAGGCGATGTAGCCGGTCACCAGAAGGGAATCGCTGAAAAACATGCCACTGACGATGACAAAGTAGTTCAAGATCACGGTCATGGTGGCGTCGTGCTGATGCCTGAGTTCAAAGAGCTTGAGTGCAATCATCAAGACCAGCAGGGAAACAAAGGCCTCAACCGTCAGGCCCTCGTTGGTGCCTGCAGCCGCCAGAAACAACAGGGCACCGGCCACGGTGATGAGTTTTGCCCCCGGCCTGGGCAGCGGCCGGAAAAAACCGGCAAAATGGTAGCCCCACATCCCCAGACAGAGCAGTAGAGTGGGCACGGAAATATTGACCAGATGCAGAAGGCAGGCCAGCACCACCGCTGCAAGCAAAGGCCCGCGCCGGCCGGGCTTAGTCCAAGGATTATGCCGATTCCATAGCAAAGCGCTCTCTGTGTCGGCTCCGGAAAACCCTCCTCGGAGTACCGTATGTACGCCTGCGTCGTCTTTTCCTCGCCTCCTTGATAGCATCTTTGATCTGAAACCGGAATGAGTGCTGGTCATGGCGTCGTTCCGTAAAGAGCCAAAGCCTCCAGACAGCGCTCTTTATGTCGTGCGCCCCGGTTGGGTTCAATGCGCAGCACGCCGAGCTCGAGGCCATAGCGCAGCCCCTGGTTGGCAGCGCTCAACACCATGTGGCAGAGGCAGGAGAGCTTGTATTCCAAATCCGTTCCCGGCATCTGGTCCAGGGAAAAAAGCGCGCCGCCGCTGCTCTCCTCGTCAAACTCGGTGACATGCAGCCCCTGGCCGCGGGCCAGGCTCTTCCAGTGGATGCGGCTCAGACCGTCACCCGGCTTGTAGGGGCTGATGCCTGAAAAATCCAGGCCCAGGCTCCGCCTGTCCATGCCCTCTTCCAGGACATCGCCCAAGGCGGCAGTCATAAAGGGGGCCTTGATGGGACGGGGATAGACCAGGCACTTACATTCCAGCGGCAGGATACGCCTGCACTCAAACAGGCCAAAGGGAAAACTGCTCAAGACCTGGAGCTGATCGCAGCGCAGAAGCCCGCGTCTGGCGGCTGATAGCAGTAAGTCAACCCTGTCCTCCTCGCCGGCGCGCAGATCTGTACCACTGCGCCGCTCAGGCTCCAGGGCCAGTTCCAGGCCGTAGCGATCTTGCCCCTGGGCCTGCACTTGCAGCCCAAATTTGGCCTCGGAACCGGCAAAGACCGGCTGGGCCTGACAGGAACCGGTCTTGATTTCGGCAACGTTACGCCAGCTCTGGCGGATCGAAACCAGTAACAAGCCGCTTAAAAGAAAAGTGAGCAGATAGCCGAGGTTGTTGTTGTGGTTGATGGAACCAAGCAACAGGGCCGCCAACATGCCCAAATAGACAAAGCCGTAGAAGGTAGGTTTGATGCCGGTATCCCGGTTAAGCCGTATATACGGTATCATCCGCGTCAGGCGCGGCAAGGGCTTTTCTCGGCTCACAACGGCACGGCCACCTGGGCGAAATCCCGGCGCAGTTCATCCAGGGAGGGTTCCGACAGGGTATCGGCCAGACGCAGCCGGTGCCCGGCCACATGGGGCAGCACTTCCTGCACATCCTCAGGCAAGACGAAATCCCGCCCCTGCAAGAGGGCCCAGGCCTGGGCAGCCCGCAAGAGGGCCAGACCGGCTCGTGGGGAAAGGCCCAGGGCAAAGCGGCCTGAATTGCGGCTAAAGGCGAGCAGATCCTGCGCGTAGGCAATGAGGCTTTCGGCCAGGTGTACGGTGCGTGCTGTCTGCTGCAGGTAGAGCACCTGGTCTGCGTTGATCAGCGCCTCGATCTCGTCCAGGGAAACGCCGATACCGCCCCCGGCCAAGAGTTGTTGTTCGGCTTTTTTGTCGGGATAACCGATATTGAGGCGGAAGAGGAAGCGGTCCAACTGGGATTCGGGCAGGGGGTAGGCCCCGGCCTGTTCCAGCGGGTTCTGGGTGGCCACCAGCCAGAAGGGCCTGGGCAGTGGATGGGTTGCGCCGTCAAGGGAAACCTGGTGTTCCTCCATGGCTTCCAAGAGGGCGCTCTGGGTCTTGGGGGTGGTGCGGTTGATTTCGTCGGCCAAAAGGATCTGGGTGAAGATCGGGCCGGGATGAAAGGTGAAGCTGCCGCTCTTCTGTTCAAAAATAGAAACGCCCAAGATATCGCCGGGCAGCATGTCGCTGGTGCACTGAATCCGCCGGAATTCAAGGCCCAGGATGCGGGCCAGCACCTTGGCAAGCGTGGTTTTGCCGATACCGGGAATGTCTTCTATCAGCAGATGCCCTTCGGCCAGGAGACAGCACAGGGCCAAGCGCAACTGGGTATCCTTGCCCAGGATATAGCGGCCGGCTGCAGCGCTGATCTCGGCGGCCAGCCGGGTGGCCGCAGCCAGCGGCTCGCTCTGCAAACTTTCGTTTATATTCATGTAGTCTTCTCCTCAAAGCACTCCAGCCATGAGGAGAAGAGCACACCAGCCGCCTCTTTCAAAGACCGGCTGGTGAAGTCACTACGCCACCTGGCTGCCGCAGCATTTTTTGTATTTTTTGCCGGAGCCGCAGGGACAGGGCGCGTTGCGTCCGATCTTTTCTTCTTCCCGCTGCACCGGCTGGTTTTTGGGCGCTTCCTGCGCCTGATTGTCGACCCGTTTGGCCTCTTCCAACTGCCGCTCGCGGGCTATGCGCTGCTCCTCTTCCATCTGGGCCAGCTCATCTTCACGCATAATTTGGATACGCATGAGATTGCCCACGGTGTGCTGGTTGATGGCCTGGATCAGCCCGGCAAAGAGATTGTAGCCCTCGCGTTTGTATTCCTGCAGCGGGTTTTTCTGGCCATAGCCGCGCAGACCGATGCCTTCCTTGAGGTGATCCATCTGCAAAAGATGGTCTTTCCACAGGGTATCCACCATCTGCAAAAGCACCATGCGCTCCAGGTGGCGCATCTGCTCGACACCGTTCACCTCTTCGCGCGCGGCATAGGCCGCATCCACGGCTGCCTGCAGCTTCTCCTGCAGGCTCTTCTTGTTCAGATCCTCTTTGTCTGTTTCGCTGAGATCCAGCTTCAGGTTGAACTGGTGGGCCATGCGCTCCTCCAGGGCCGACCAATCCCATTCATCGGAATGGCCGCCCGGAGCAGAGAACTCGGCAGCAATATTTTCCACCAATTCCTGCATGATATCAAGGACAAGTTCGTGCACATCCGCGCCTTCGAGAATGGCCCGTCTCTGGCTGTAGATCACCTCGCGCTGTTTGTTCATGACATCGTCATACTCAAGCAGGTGCTTGCGGATATCGAAGTTGTGCCCCTCTACCTTGCGCTGCGCGTTTTCAATGGCCTTGGTCACCATGGAGTGCTCGATGGGCTCATCCTCCTCCATGCCCAGCTTATCCATGACAAAACTGAGACGGTTGGAGCCGAAGATGCGCAAGAGGTCATCTTCCAGGGAAAGGAAGAACCGGGAGCTGCCCGGATCGCCCTGGCGGCCGGAGCGGCCGCGCAACTGGTTGTCGATACGGCGGCTTTCATGGCGGCTGGTGCCTAAAATATGCAGGCCGCCCAGCTCGCGTACTCCCTCGCCCAGCTTGATATCCGTACCGCGACCGGCCATATTGGTGGCAATGGTCACCCGGCCGCGCCGGCCCGCGCCGGCCACAATCTCGGCCTCGCGCTCATGCTGCTTGGCGTTGAGCACATCGTGCTCGATGCCCTCTGCTGTAAGCATTTTGGACAGCATTTCAGAGATATCAATGGAAATGGTGCCCACCAGGATGGGCTGGCCGGTTTCGTGGCGCTCCTTTATTTCCTGCACGATATTGCGGTATTTGGCGGCCTGATTCTTGTAGATGACATCGGCAAAATCAAGGCGCACCATCTTCTGGTGGGTGGGAATGGTGACCACATCCAGGTTGTAGATCTTCTTGAACTCCGCCGCCTCGGTCTCGGCCGTACCGGTCATGCCTGCCAGCTTCTTGTACATGCGGAAGTAGTTCTGGAAGGTGATGGAAGCGAGCGTCTGGTTCTCCTTCTCGATCTGCACCCCTTCCTTGGCCTCCAGAGCCTGGTGCAGGCCGTCGGAGTAGCGGCGGCCCTCCATGGTGCGGCCGGTGAACTCATCCACAATCACTACCTGGCCGCTTTTGACGATGTAGTCCACATCCCGCTTGAAGAGCACATGCGCCTTGAGCGCCTGGTTGACGTGGTGGAGCTGATTGATGTTGACCGGGTCGTAGAGGTTCTCCACCCCGAGCAGTTCCTCGGCAAGCTCCACGCCCTCGTCGGTGAGCATGGACTGTCGGGATTTTTCATCCTTGGTGTAGTGTTCTTCCGGCTTGAAGTGGCGCATGATGCGATCGACCTTGGCGTAGAGTTCAGTCGACATCTCGGCCGGGCCGGAAATGATGAGCGGGGTACGGGCCTCGTCGATGAGGATGGAGTCCACCTCGTCGACAATGGCGTAGTTGAAGCCGCGCTGGCAGTAATCATCCAGCGAAAACTTCATGTTGTCACGCAGATAGTCAAAGCCGAACTCATTGTTGGTGCCGTAGGTAACATCGGCTCGGTAGGCCTCGCGGCGCTGGGCATCATCCATCTCGTGCACGATGCAGCCGGTGCTGAGGCCAAGAAACCGGTAGACCTCGCCCATCCACTCCACGTCGCGCCGGGCCAGGTAGTCGTTTACGGTGACCACGTGCACACCCTTGCCGGTGAGCGCATTCAGGTACAGGGGCGCGGTCGAGGTCAGGGTCTTACCCTCACCGGTCTTCATCTCGGCAATCATGCCCTGATGGAGCACGATACCGCCGATGAGCTGCACATCGTAGTGACGCTCGCCGAGAACGCGTCTGGCCGCTTCGCGCACCACGGCAAAGGCCTCGGGTAGAAGATCGTCCAGGGCTTCCCCCTTTTCGATACGTTCCCTAAAGGCAATGGATTTGGCGGCAAGCTCCGCATCGCCAAGCGGCGTAAGCGTCTCTTCCAGTTCGTTGATGCGGCCGACGGTCTCCCGGTAGCGTTTGATCATCCGGTCATTCTTGCTGCCAAAAACCTTGGCCAGGGTTGCTCCCAGCATAGGATCACTCCGTGTATAGGTACGGCTCTTTGAAAGGCAAGAGCCAGATTATGTTCGTCTTTTCGATAAATCGTATTGAGGCACTTATTCCAGTTCCAGATCAAAGAAATATCAAAGAAATGTATCAAGAAGGCGAGACAGGCGTACATATGGTACTCCAAGGAACATTTTCCGAAGCCGACACAGATAGCGCTTTGATATGGAAGTGGAATTATGCAGGCGACTCTTCAATTTCAATGCGGATCAGGGCATCTTCATCGCAGTCCGGAAATTTGGCGCAGTGCAGGCAGTCGCTCCAGATCTTGTGGGGCAGGTTCTGCTTGTCCGTGTCCTTGAAGCCGAATTTGCGGAAAAAGGCGGCTTGATAGGTAAGGACAAAGACCTGTTTGATCTCCAGACTCTTGGCCTCATCCAGGCAGGATTCCACCAAAAGTCGACCGATCCCCGCCTTTTGCACGGACTCGTCCACGGCCAGTGAACGGATCTCAGCCAGATCATCCCAGCAGATGTGCAGGGCACAGATGCCAAGGATGCGCTCTCCCTCCTCATAGACCACAAAATCACGGAGATGGTCGTAGAGTGAACTGATGGAGCGCGGCAGCATCAGATTCTTGCCGGCATAGTAGCTGAGCATGGCGTGAATGGGCCGCACATCACTCATGCGCGCGGGCCGTATTCTTCCTTTTTTGTGCTGATTCTCTCCGTTCATCCGCAGGCATACCCCAGGCAATTATTTATTATACCGGCGCAAGTGCCGGTTTCTCAAAGATTTTCTTTTCTTTTGGGCAACCGGACTATCAAAACCAGGAGCCCGGCAAAGATCAAAGCAACCCCGGCAAGGGATTGTCCGCCCAGGCGCTCACCCAGGACGGCCAGTCCCAGAATGGTTGCGGTCATGGGCTCGGCCAAGGTCAGAGTGACAGCGGTCGACACCGGCAAGAGACGCAGGCCTCTGGCGAAAAAAAAGTAGGATAAGGCCATGCTAGCCAGTCCCAGGTGGAGAATGACCGCCACACTGCGCCACTGCATAAGCCAGACCGGATCGATACGGAAAAGCGTAGGAGAAAGCAAAAGCGCTCCACCACAGGCGACTAGGGCCATTACCGCCGTGGGTGGATGGCGCGCCAACAGGCCCTTGAGAAACAAGGTATAACCCGCATAGGAAGCACCCGCGCCAATGGCAAGCAGCACGCCCCAGGCATTGAGTTCGAGCGCGGCGCTGGAAAGGCCCAGCACAGTACAACCGGCAATGGCCGGCATGGTTGCTCCCCACCAGCGGACGGATAGCTCTTCTCCACGGAAGATGCGGCCCAGCAAACCACCGAAAACCGGGGCACTGCCAATGGCCACCACCGTGCCCGTGGCCACTCCGGTAGTGTTGACGGCCGCAAAAAAACAGAGCTGGTAGCCGGCGGTAAAAAAAGCTGCGCTCCCGAGCAGGAGCCAGTTCCAGTCGCGCCAACGGCCGAATTCCCGTTGCCGGGCCGCCCAGACAAAGAGGGCCGAACCGCCCACCAAGAGGCGTAGCGCGCCGATCACCTTGGGATCATAGCCATGGGGCGCAAAGGCCTGGGCCGTACCGGTCGTGCCCCAGAGTATGGCCGCTGCCAGCACAAAGAATATGCCGGTCCGGCGGCTCGAAGGGCTGGATTGGCTGGGTGCTGTCATCCTGCTTGCACCTCAATGCAAAGGCCTTCAATCCGACTGACAGAACAAAAACATTTGCCGGTCTCCGGCCGGGTCAGGCGCTGTGAGGGCATCATGGCGGTGTTCGGCTGGCACTTGTTTGCTCCACTGCAGGTTCGGATGCCTCGTGCTGCTGTTCCATCTGTTCCACCTGTATCATCTGTTCTACAGGCGCTTCGGGCTTCTGTTGCCGTTCTTGTGCAGGCAGGGCCGTGGCCGCTGTGGGAAAGATAATGGTCTGCGCCGCCCACATGCCCAGGAAAAACATCCACATTTGCAGGATAAAAAAAACAATTACAAGACCAAAAAGCCCTTTCCAGCTCAGGCCGACAGTAAAGGCCTTCTCTTCCTGTTCAGGCTGAGGGGCCGCAACGCTAAAAGATAGCGGAACATGCTGCGGCTCTTCTTTTTTTCTGCGGAAAAGACCAAACACAAACTCACCTGGGTAGTTTACATCCTTTCCGGGGCACTCAGTCCAATGAGCACAAGCCCATTGCGGAAGACCTTTCTAAGCGCGCCCACCAAGAGTAGCCGGGCCTGACTCAGGCCGACATCATCGCCCAAGACCTTGTGCTTATTGTAATAACTGTGGAAGTGCCCGGCCAGCTCCATCAGATAAAAAACCAGACGATGCGGGGCCAGATCGCGTGCGGCCCCTGCAACCAGTTCAGGATAAGCGGCCATGCTTTTTAAAAGCTCAAGCTCCTCGGGTTCCTGCAGCAGGCTGAGCAGAGCCGCGTTTTCGAGGCTTCCGGGCTGCACACCCTGTTCTCGGGCCTGCCGTTCGATGCTGCACAGGCGGGCATGGGCATACTGCACGTAGTAGACCGGGTTTTCCTGACTCTGCTTCTTGGCCAGATCCAGATCAAACTCGATCTGGCTGTCCGGCTTGCGCATGAGGAAGAAAAAGCGCATGGCATCGCTGCCGACCTCGTCCACCAGTTCATCCACGGTCACAAAGGTGGCCTTGCGGGTGGACATCTTCACCTGCTTGCCGCCGCGCAACAGGGTGACAAACTGGTAGAGCACCACGGTGATGCGTTCGCTGTCCAGGTCCAGGGCGCGCACACCGGCAAGCACATCCGGCACGGTCGCAATATGGTCTGATCCGAAGACATTGATCATCCACTCAAAACCACGGGCAAACTTTTCGCGGTGGTAGGCAATGTCCGGCAGGCGGTAGGTGGGCTCGCCACTGCTCTTGATGATGACCCGATCCTGCTCCTGACCGAATTCCGTGCTTTTGAACCAGGTGGCCCCTTCCTGCTCGTAGACCAGACCTTTGGCGCGCAGATCGGCCACCACTCGGTCGATGAGGCCTTCTTCGTAGAGCGAACGCTCGTTGAAATAGCTGTCAAATTGAATGCCGATCCTGGTCAGGGTGGCCTGGATATCGGCAAAGATGGCGTCGCGGGCGTGGCTGGTAAAAACCTCAAGCGGTGCATCTTTCAGGCCTTTACCCTGCTCTGCCACCAAGGTGCGGGCGATATCATTGATATAGCTGCCCTGGTAGCCGTCTTCGGGAAATTCGGCGGCAAGCCCCAACATCTCCATGGTCCGCGCCCTGGTGGATTCGCCCAAAACCCGCATCTGCCGGCCCGCATCGTTAAAATAGTATTCCCGGTGCACCGCATAGCCGGCGGCAGCAAGCACCCGGGCAATGGCATCACCCAGAACCGCGTTGCGACCATGTCCCACGCTGAGCGGGCCGGTGGGGTTGGCGCTGACAAACTCCACCATCACTCGCCGGTCGGCACCGGCACTGGAGGCGCCAAACGCCTCGTCTTGTTGGTAAATCGGGGCCAGCACCGTGGCCCAGCTTGAGTCGTGCACAAAGAGGTTGACAAAGCCCGGCCCGGCTATTTCCACCTTGGCAAACATGGGTTCTGTCGCCAGCAGGGCTGCCAGCTTGGTGGCGATATCGCGCGGTTTCGCCTTCATTTTTCCGGCGCTCACCAGAGCGAAATTGGTGGAAAAATCGCCCTGTCCTTCCCTTTTGGGCACTTCCACCACGTACGCGTCTGCTGCGGTCTCCGGCCAATAACCCTGGCTGCATCCGACGGCGACGCAGCGCTCAATACACGCTCTAACCTGTGATTTTATCATTGCTTACTAAAAAGATGCCTTGATCTAAAGATGTCTTGAGCAGCCTCGAAATCGCTGGTTCAATCAATATAGACGCGCTCATTCAAACGACCGATGAGGCAGAGCACCTCGTAGTTGATGCTTTCCATCCAGGTGGCGAGTTCATCCGCATCGATGCACGCCTCACCCTGACGGCCAAGGAGCACGGCCTCATCGCCCGCCGCCACCCTAGGAATAGCGGTCACGTCAACAACGCTCAAATTCATGGAGATGCGACCCAGCACCTGGGCGCGTTGTCCGCCCACAACTACTTGGGCCCGGCCTGAGAGTTTGCGCAGATAGCCATCGGCATAGCCCACCGGTAAAACCGCAATAGTGGTGGGCCGGGTGGTGGTGTAGGTGCAGCCGTAGCCGACGGTATGCCCCGGCGGCAAATGCCGGACCTGCAGGATTGTGGCCTTCCACTCCATGGCAGGCCGCAGGCGCGGTTCTGTAGCGGCAGCGCGGCCAAGAGCACCATCCGGGTAGTAGCCGTAGAGGGCGATACCCGGACGCACCTGGTCCAACTGTGCGCCGGCAACATAGAATAATCCGCCGCTGTTGGCAAGATGGCAGCTACAGGCATGGGGAATAAGCCGGCACGCCTCGCTGCACAGTCGGGTGAAGGCGGTGAGCGCCCTGCCCGAATGGCTGCCGTCGCGTTCATCCCCCTTGGGCAGATGCGCCATCAGACCATCCACGCGGATAGAGGGCAGAGTTTGCGCAAGCCGTACCAGTGCAAGAAAGTCTTCCGGTAAAGTGCCCTGCCGCCCCATGCCTAGATCCACCTTAAGGTGCACACTCAAGACCTGGTCGCGAACTTTTGCCTCGCGCGCGAGAAGTTGCAGCATGTGCGCATCGCTCACCAGCGGACACAGCCGGTATTCGACAATGGCTGCTGCCGACTGCGGCGCAAGGCCTGCAAAGACATAAACCGGAAGAGCAAAACCAGCTTCGCGCAGGGCAATGCCCTCTACGGCCTCGGCCACGGCCAGACCTGAAGCGCCCAGCCCGGCAAAGAGGCGCGCGCATGCCGGCATGCCATGACCATAGGCATCCGCCTTGACCAAGGCGATGATACCCGCATCTCCGGCCTGGGCACGGCAGAGCTGAAAATTATGGGCCAGCGCACCGCGGCTGACATACACGCGTTTCAAAGGTTCCATGGTTTTATACAATTCAGCGTTCCTGCCGGAAGGCAAGCCAGCCCAAACGGCTGGAAAAGAGCAGAGACCAGCCTATGGCCAGGTAGAGCGTGCCCAGCACCGGACCGGGCGTACAGAAGTGGCGGGCCAGCATCCCAGTCACGATCATGAGCAGCACCAAAAGCCAGCTTTTCCAAGAATAGACCGCGCCCAAACAGGTGTTGTCGGCAAAGTAGCGGATACGGTTAATGGTGCGGCGGGTGATGCGATCGAGCAGTAAGAGCGATTTCATGCTGCCAAGGGCCAGGGCCGCGAGCAAAAAAAAGGGGTGGGAAGGCACATCGAGCCAGCGCCAGCCACGGAACATCAGGAGTAAACCAGCCACTGTCCAGAGGAAGGGGGCAGCAAACAGATGGACCCGTCGCGGCACACCCGGCTTGAAACGTCTGTATTCAGGGTCCAAGACGGGCGACAACGGTACAATTCATTGACCAGAAACACGATAAGCCCACTCCGCCAAGGGAGATGGGCTTATCGTGTACTTGCAAAGAAACGGTCAATTACATTTCAGTGACAGTAATGGCGCTTTCCGGACAGACCTCGACACAGGTCTCGCAGCCAAGGCATTCATCGGCATGAACCGGCTCAGCCTTGCCGTCCTGCATCTCAAATACCTGCGCAGGGCAGGCGCTGACACATTCCTCGTCACCAGTGCATTTATCCTTATCAACAATAATTTCCCACATGACTTTTCCTCCAGTAGGGCATGAATAGAAACGGCATTTTGAAGAACGCCGCATTTGGTCTTGCGTGACGGTATCCATCCGCATTTGCACACAGTTAACCCCGAAATTTATAGGACAAGAAAAGGCTTTGTCAAGGTAAATAAGCAGGAGCCAAAGGGTTGGCAGGCGCTGTCCGGCCATGCGCATTGACAAACGAGGCGTCGAAGGGTAATCAGGTTGGCGTTTGCTTCCATCTGCTGCCATTTACTTCCAAACGGGAACCCCGCTTTTCCTCCTTGAACCGACACCCTCTCAAGAACCATGAAACTTTTACGCCATAGCTGTCTTTTTGTACTCACGATGAGTCTATTCATTGCAGCCATCCACTGTGCTCCGGCGCAAGTGCGGGCCGCAGAACCCAAATCCCCACAAAAGGAAAAAACCATGAAAGATGGACTTTACGCCAAAATCACCACCAGTAAAGGAGATATTCTCCTGCAACTGTTTTATGACAAGACTCCGCTTACGGTGATCAACTTCGCGGGCCTGGCCGAAGGCAAGCTTGGCCCCAAGAAAGACACACCCTTTTATGACGGCCTCAACTTTCATCGGGTAATCGCCAAGTTCATGATCCAGGGCGGCTGTCCGCAGGGCACCGGTACCGGCGGCCCAGGGTATACCTTCCCGGACGAGTTTGACCCGTCGCTTCGCCACAAGGGCCCTGGAGTTCTGTCCATGGCCAATGCCGGGCCCGGCACCAATGGCAGCCAGTTCTTCATCACCCACGTGGCCACCCCGCACCTGGATGACAAGCACACGGTTTTCGGCCAGGTGCTCGAAGGCCAGGATGTAGTCAACGCCATTGCCCAGGGCGACAGCATAAAACAAATCGAGATCATCCGGGTGGGCAAGGCTGCAGAAGCCTTCAAAACCGATCAACAGGCCTTTGACGACGCCCTCATGAGCAAAAAGGCGGCAGCTGCCAAGGCCCAGAAAGAGCAGCACCAAGGTACAGAAAAACGCATCAAGGAACGCTGGCCCAAGGCACAGCAGAGTGCATCCGGGCTCTACACTGTTTTGGTCAAGGAAGGCAGCGGCGAACTCCCTGCCACCGGCGCCAATATCAAGGTGCACTACACGGGCAGACTTTTGGCCAATGACCAGGTCTTTGACAGTTCACGTCAGCGCGGCGAACCCATTGCCTTTCCGGTGGGTACGGGCCGGGTTATCCCAGGCTGGGACGAGGCCCTGGCCATGATGAAAAAGGGCGAGCAGCGCATCCTCATCATCCCGCCTGACCTGGCGTATGGCGCACGTGGCGCAGGTGGGGTCATTCCGCCCAACGCCTGGCTGGTCTTTGATGTGGAACTGGTCGATTTCTGATTGAACTATACGCATACGATGAAACAGCTTCTTACCTTACGCACGGGTAAGAAGCTGTTTTTTTATATAGAGTACGCAGACTGCACTGAAAGAATCAGAATTATGTCATGACAGCTGAAACGAAAAATAGCATATCTATCATTATTCCTTGTTATAATGAAGAAGATGTAATTTTAGAAACTATACATCGTCTTACTCATGTTTGTTCAGCTATAGATTGTACGGAATTAGAATTAATTTTTGTAGATGACGGCAGTACAGACAAAACAAGAAAAATACTTAAATCTTGTTCAGAGTATGATCATCGCATTCGAATTATAGGTTTTTCCCGCAACTTTGGTCATCAACTCGCCATAACCGCAGGCATTGACGCCGCCAAAGGAGATGCGATTATATTAATTGACGCAGACCTTCAAGACCCACCAGAGATTATACTTCAGATGATAGTCAAATGGCGGGAAGGATATGATGTAGTTTACGGTACCCGTAGAGAACGCCTTGGAGAATCGTATTTTAAAAGAGCCAGTGCACGATTATTTTATAAATTTTTGAATAGTATATCAGACATACCTATTCCTTTAGATACTGGAGATTTTCGTCTAATGGATCGGTCCATTGCAGACACCTTGCGGTCCATGCCAGAGCGGGATCGCTTTGTACGTGGCATGGTCAGCTGGGTTGGATTACGGCAGACTGCGATACTTTACCAACGGGCAGAACGTTTTGCAGGCTCTACCAAGTACCCGCTTCGTAAAATGCTCCGATTTGCGATGAATGGTATTTTCTCATTTTCCACCAAACCCTTACAGTTAGCCACAACGTTTGGCATCATATCTGCCGTACTAGCCTTCATTGGCATCCTCTATGCTCTATTCATGCGCCTTTTTACCGATATTTGGGTAGAAGGATGGACAGCTATCATGCTTGCAATTCTATTTATTGGTGGAGTGCAGCTTATCAGTATTGGCATATTGGGCGAATATATAGGCCGTATTTACAATGAAAGTAAACAGAGGCCGTTGTATGTAGTCCAGGAATATATCGGTTTTCACAAGGATATGCCGGCAACTATACGCGATCCAATTTCTCAAAAACCATGACCATACGACTATTTCTACGCCTCACCTTAGGCGTACTGATTGCATGTATTTTCTTTTGGCTTCTCATTAAAAATATCAGCCTGGAAGAGGCAAAGGATATCCTGCATCAAGCATCCTTTGCCTGGTTATTTTTGGCCATTTTTTTCTTTTTCTTAGGTTATGCCTGCCGCATACAACGCTGGCGTCTTATGCTCTCACTCGATAATAGTACCATTAAATGGCAGCAATGCGCCGGTCCGTTCATGGCAAGCATTGCAGCAAACAATGTTCTCCCCATGCGAGCTGGAGATATTATACGATGTTTTGGTTTTAACGGAAAACTTGGCATCAATGTTGCAACTTCTATTTCAGCTCTTCTAGTGGAACGCCTGCTGGACGTCTTCATGCTGTTATTGTTTCTAGGCTTAGCCAACATTTCTTTTAGCTTTAATTTTTCAAGTCTTACCGGTTTAAGTGGGGGCGGGCTTATAGCAGCAGCTATTGGTGTTTTCTTAATGCTATTGTTCCCCTCTCTATTCAAACCACTGATCTTGAGCATCAATTACGGGATTGATCTTATCCTGCCTAAAATAGGGAAAGCGCTACACACTCAGTTTCAAAAAATATTTGCCGCTTTAGATCAGTTTTCACAAAAACTTATAATGAGTCAACTGTTACTCTGGTCTTTTTTAGCGTGGTGTGGTGAAGGCGTTGTCTTTCTTCTCGTTGCCAAGGCGCTGCCGACCCTCGATAACGTGCTGGCTGGATTACTGGCATTCCCTTTAGGTACTCTAGCTACCATCATCCCCAGCACTCCAGGATATGCCGGTACATTTGATTATTTTACCGCTCAAGCAATGATTTTTCTTGGTAATACGGTAGCGAGCGCAACAGTGTACGCCTTGTTGATTCATATAGTGCTTTGGCTGCCTGCTACTGTAGCAGGAGGTTTTTATTTTTTATTCAATCCTGTGCATATTAAAAAATGAGAGAGTAAATTCTCGTTGAGATGTGCTGCCTGTGAAGACACACACGATTCAGAGGAAGCAGCGGAATTCCGACAGAGTTGGAAGCACCATCAACCAGATGGAAGACCTGACAGCTCCCACAGCTTATTCAATTATGGAACAATTACATCAGGCTGACGTAACCGTTATCGGTGCCGGCTTCACCGGGCTGACAGCAGCTTATGAACTGGCAAAACATGGGTTACAGGTGAATATCCTAGAGGCAGAGTCAGTGATAGGAGGGCTTGCTGCCGCATTTCATGTTGGTGGAGAGAGAATCGACCGCTTCTATCATCATTGGTTCACCAATGATACGGATGCTATCGATATCATCAGTGAGCTAGGATTGGAGCCTAGCCTAGAAATCCATCCATCCAATACAGGCATGTACTATGCAAACCAATTCTTTAAACTATCCACTCCCTGGGATTTATTGAAGTTTTCCCCATTATCATTGAGTGATCGCATTCGCCTGGGCTTGCTTACTTTAAGGGCCAGGCAAGTGAAAGACTGGCGCTTACTGGAAAAAAAGTCGGCACGTGCGTGGCTGCAGGAATTAGGCGGCGAAAACGTGTTCCGCGTCGTCTGGCAGCCTCTTTTGCAGGGTAAGTTCGGCCCATACGCAGATGAAATTTCTGCTGTCTGGATGTGGAATAAGCTCAAGCTACGTGGTGGCAGTCGGGGAAAAAAGGGTGAGGAGCAGTTAGCCTATTTCCAAGGCGGATTTGTGGCCCTAGCCGAGGCTATTGCCCAAAAAATCTGCCAATCAGGCGGTCAAATACACTTGTCCACGCCGGCGCACAACATAGAAAAAGATGAGCATGGGTGGAAGATCAATACTGTGCAAGGTCAATACACTTCCCAGCAAGTAGTAGTAACAACGGCCCTGCCACAATTCGCCGACATGATTGAATCATGGGCATTAACAAGCTACTTAGCCCAGTTGCGACGCATCCACTATCTTGGCAATATCTGCCTGGTACTCGAGTTGGATCGATCCCTTTCTTCTACATACTGGTTGAATGTCAATGATCCGGACTTCCCCTTTGTGGGCGTTATTGAGCACACCAATTTCATTAAACCTTCGACCTATAATGGAAGGCACATCGTATATCTCTCTAAATACCTTCCCCACACGGATCCGCTCTACACAATGGATGCAGATACTTTGCTTGCCTACACTTTGCCCTTTCTCAAAAAAATGTTTCCTGCCTTTGAGAAGTCATGGGTTTTAAAGCATCATTTGTGGAGGGCACGTTGGTCTCAACCGATTGTCGAACAAAGCTATAGTGCTTTAATACCATCATACCAAGGGCCAAAAGATGGGTTATACGTCTGCTCAATGGCGCAGATCTATCCGGAAGACCGCGGCACCAACTATGCAATTCGTGAAGGCAGAAAAATTGGCCGGCAGATTGTACAAAGCAGGAAAGTATGAAACCAATTTTTGATCAACACCGTCTTGGTAGAGCGGATTATGTGCTCCTGAGCGTTTTACTCCTACCAATCTTTATGTTGTTTTTTCATGGAGATATCGGTGGCGTTGGGCTCGATTCTTTGAACTATCTCTTTGGTCATCCACTTGAATTTTACGAGAATTGCTTGGCCATTCGGGGTGGCGGCAAACATATGGGGGGTACGCCGTATCCTCCGACAATTTACCTGATCTTTGCCCTATGGCTTTTGCCGTTTAAAGTCTTAGGAATACTAGATTCTCCCAACGAATTCCCCATACATCTCGTCTACTGGCTTAAGATACTAACGACCATGGTCTACGCATGGTCGGCAATACTGTTTTATAAAGTCTGTCTTCTATATTTTCAGTCTAAAGAGCATGCCAAGTATGCTGCAATAGCATGGCTCGCCATGCCGGTAGCCTTTTTTTCTCAATTTATATTTTCACAATACGATATTTTTTATGTTGCTTTAACAATTGCTGGATTCTTGATGTTCTTGAAGGAAAGGATATTTTTAGCAAGTACCATTTTTGGAATTGCCATAACCTTTAAATACTTCCCTGTATTTGTATACATACCACTATTGCTTTTATTTGAGAAAAGAATATTTAAAATTATTATCAACATTATTCTTTTTTCATTACCGATTACCATACTTGACCTGATATATAAAAATTCATTTGCCTACAATTTAGGAGTAAAAAACCATGCCTCTATCGAAAAAATATATGCAGCATCTCTTAACATAGGATGCTGTGATATCTATTATATTTTTGCCGGATTTATCCTTATCTCAGGGCTATCATATTTTTATGATGTCACTAAAGAGAATAGGACCGTGGCAGCATCATACGTGTGGCTCACCTCATCTATTCTTCCTTTTTTGTTCATCGCCTGGCATCCACAGTGGACCATATTTTTTATACCACCTATCATATTAACAACATTACTCCATACAAAGCATGAACGCTTTTTTCTCCTCGATCTCTTTGGCATGATTTGTTTTGTAGGAATAATAGCGCTTCTCTTCCAAAGGACGTTCGGAACAGACATGTTGTTTGCAGGAAGAGTTCTTGGAATTCCATTAAAAAACAGCCATGCCATGGGCGATATTTTCGATCATTTTGGATCTAAAAGTGGCTTCATTTATTTAACAGGATTCTGGTCTTACCTGATTTTACAAATAGCGGTGAAATATAAAGAACTAACAAATAAATCATATATTAATTTATTCAAAATTAACTATAGCACCCTACGGGTAAACTTGTTTATCGGTTTAGCTGTTTTCTTTATCCCCACCATATATGCCCTGCATCAATCAACCTATTCGTCCATTGCAAGCGAAAAAGGCGGCAGACATTTTGGAGAACTAACTAAAGGAAGGGTATTCTCACAATCGTTTATAGCCAAAGATCGGTATTTAAAAAATCTACAACTATACGTGGCTACGTTTGCTCGCAAAAACAACGGTATATTAGCAATAGAAATTGTCAGCTCGAACAATGAAGTTCTATACACGGTCACACAAGAACTGATTGACATACCTGACAACAGATGGATAACCATCCCATTCCAGAATCTAAAGCTAGTGATTGGTGAGCCCTACAAAATCGTCTTAAGATCTCCAGACGCTGCACCTGGAAACGCAATCACCTGGTGGGCATCGGAAACAGATACCTTCGCCGGTGGCAGCGCGATCGTCGACGGCCTTGCTTATGAGTCGGATTTCATGTTCAAAATGACCTTCAGCCACTTTATATTCTGACCTGGGTCGGTACAAAAAGTACGAACGTTCAAGAACATCTTGACGGCGTTTCCAGTCTAAAACGGCTCCTCGCCATTTTGTGTGGATTTGATTCCTCTATACATCAAAAATCCACATCAAATGGCGAGGAGCCGAATCCGTGCCCCATGCTCCGCCTTAAGTTTATCAATTGCTCAACAATTCCGCTCGTCAGCAAACTTTTGCTTTCATCGCGTGTGTAATCCCATTCGGGAATGCAAGATCACGCCAAATACTCGCAATCAATACTTCAGCCCTACCCGCTCTCGCGCAAGTTGCAGCGTCTTCATGGCTTTTTCCCGCGCCTTGTCCGCGCCCTTAGCCAGCACCTGGCGCACATAGTCCGGATTGTCCAGCAATTCCTGCTTGCGTTTCCTTGCAGGTGCAAAGCGAGCATTGATCAGTTCAAAGAGATCCTGCTTCAAATAGCCGTAGGCCGCGCCGCCATTCACGTACAGCTCGTGCACTTCGGCCATTTTATCTTCCGGTGCAAAGAGTTTGAGCAGCGTATAGAGGTTGCAGGTGTCCGGGTTTTTCGGCGCTTCCACCGGGGTGGCATCAGTCTGAATGGCCATCACCTTTTTGCGCAACTCCTTTTCATCGGCAAAGATGGGGATGGTGTTGTCGTAGGATTTGGACATCTTCTGGCCGTCGAGGCCAGGGATAACTGCCGTATTTTCACTGATTTCACCATCAGGCACCAGAAAGGTCTCGCCAAAGGTGTTGTTGAAGCGGATGGCGATATCACGGGTCACCTCGATGTGCTGCTTCTGATCCTTGCCCACCGGCACCAGGTGCGGCTGATAGAGCAGGATATCGGCGGCCATCAGCACCGGATAGCTGAACAGACCGTGGCTGGCGGGGATGCTCTTGGCCACCTTGTCCTTGTAGGAGTGGCAGCGCTCCAGAAGCCCCATGGGGGTGACGATGGAGAGCAGCCAGGTCAGTTCGCAGACCTCGGGCACATCCGACTGCACCCAGAAGATGCAGCGATCCGGATCGAGTCCCAGGGCGAGGAAATCAGCCGCCGCCTCCAGGGTGCCGCGTCGCAGCCGTTCCGGATCCTGCACCGAGGTGAGGGCGTGCAGATCCACGATGAAGACATAGAGTTCCGATGAGGCCATATGCGCGAGCATGGGCTTCATCATGCCGAAATAATTGCCGATATGGAGCTTGCCTGAAGGCTGGATACCAGAAAGAATACGCTGCATTATCTTTTCACTTCGTTTACGGGCCAACAACCCATTCCTGGAAAAAACAAAAAAGGGAGTGCGGATTGCTCCACACCCCCATTTTGTACCTGAGAACTACACCTATTACTTCACTTCTTCAAAGTCAGCGTCAACAACGTCGTCGTCATCCTTGCCCTTGCCTGGGCCTGCGCCCTGGGAAGTGCCTGCGCCCGCTCCGGCTGCACCGCCTCCGGCCGCGCCCTGCTGCGAAGCCTGAGCATACATCATTTCGGCCAGCTTGTGCGAGGCCTGGGTGAGGGATTCGGTGGCGCTCTTAATGGCCTCCACATCCTCGCCCTCAATGACCGCCTTCACTTTTTCGATCTCCTGCTCCACATTGCTCTTGGTGGCGGCATCCACTTTGTCGCCCAACTCCTGCAGGGTCTTGCCGGTCATGTGGATCATGGAGTCCGCATTGTTCCTGGCCTCGACCAGTTCCTTGCGCTTCTTGTCCTCATCGGCATGGAGTTCGGCATCCTTCTTCATACGCTCGATCTCCGCCTCGGAAAGGCCGGAAGAAGCAGTGATGCGGATGGACTGCTCCTTGCCCGTGCCCAGATCCTTGGCCGAAACAGACAAGATGCCGTTCGCGTCCAGGTCAAAGGCTACCTCGATCTGGGGCACACCACGGGGCGCGGGAGGGATGTCCGCCAGCTCAAAGCGGCCGATGGTCTTGTTGTACTGCGCCATCTCGCGCTCACCTTGGAGCACATGGATGGATACCGCCGGCTGATTGTCGGCCGCGGTCGAAAACACCTGGCTCTTCTTGGTGGGCACAGTGGTGTTCTTCTCGATCAGCTTGGTCATAACGCCGCCCAGGGTTTCGATACCCAGGGAAAGCGGGGTTACATCCAGAAGGAGCACGTCCTTCACATCGCCCTTGAGCACGCCGCCCTGAATGGCCGCACCCATGGCCACGACTTCATCCGGGTTAACGCCGCGGTGGGGTTCCTTTTCGAAGATGGCCCTCACCTTCTCCTGCACCTTGGGCATGCGGGTCATACCGCCGACCAGGATAACCTCATCAATCTCGGAGGCGCTCAGACCCGCGTCTTTCAGCGCGGTTCTGCAGGGGCCTTCGCAGCGGTCGATCAGATCTTCCACCAGGGCCTCCAGCTTGGCGCGGCTCAACTTGAGGTTGAGGTGCTTGGGGCCGCTGGCGTCTGCCGTGATAAAGGGCAGGTTGATATCTGTTTCCTTGGCCGTGGACAGCTCCTTCTTGGCCTTTTCCGCCTCTTCCTTCAGGCGCTGCAGGGCCATCTTGTCGCTGCGCAGGTCAATACCCTGATCGCGTTTGAACTCGTCGGCCAACCAGTTGACGATGCGCATGTCAAAGTCTTCGCCACCCAGGAAGGTGTCGCCATTGGTGGACTTCACCTCAAAAACGCCGTCACCGATCTCCAGGATGGAAACATCAAAGGTGCCGCCGCCTAGGTCGAATACCGCGATTTTTTCCTCGCCCTTCTTGGCAAGGCCGTAGGCCAGGGAAGCTGCGGTCGGCTCGTTGATTATGCGCTGCACATTGAGGCCCGCGATCTTGCCTGCATCCTTGGTGGCCTGACGCTGGGCGTCATTAAAGTAGGCCGGTACAGTCACCACCGCGTCAGTCACAGTCTCGCCTAGGTACTCCTCGGCGGTCTGCTTCATCTTGCCCAGGATCATGGCGGAGATTTCCGCTGCGGTATAGGTATTGCCCTCCACCTGAACTACGGCGTCGCCGCCTGCGCCTTCAACAATCTCAAAGGGGCTTACCTCAACCGACTTCTTTACCTCGGGATCGCTGAACTTGCGGCCGATAAGCCGCTTGATCGCAAAGAGGGTGCGGGCCGGGTTGGTCACTGCCTGTCGCTTGGCCACCTGCCCTACCAGACGCTCACCGCTGTCGGTGAAGGCGACGATAGACGGGGTGGTGCGGTTGCCCTCGCTGTTTTCAATAACCTTGGGCTCACCGCCTTCCATGATAGACACGCAGGAGTTGGTGGTTCCCAAGTCAATGCCGATAATTTTACTCATTACTGTTCTCTCCTTTTCCTCGTAATCGTGCTATTTAACGTGCTATGCAACGTAGTATGAAAAATGCTCTACACTCATTTTGTTATGAAGAACCGCATCCGCCATTATTTGCCGGGCCCGCTGGACACCACTACCTGGGCATGGCGCAGCATACGATCCTTAAAGCGGTAGCCCTTGGCAAACTCGCGCACAACGTGGTTGGCAGGCACTTCGCTGCTGGCCTCCATGGTCAGCGCATCCTGCTCGCCGGGGTTGAAGGGCCGGCCCACAGACTCGACCGGTTGCACCCCAAAGCGTTCCAGGGTGGCCAAAAGACTCTTTTGGGTCAGCTCCACGCCTTCGAGCAAACCGCCAAGTTGGGCGACCGGATCAACGCTGCCTTCCGCGCCCTGCTCCAGGGCCCGCTCCAAATTGTCCACTGTGGGCAAAAGATCGCGCAGGATGTTTTCGCCCGCATAGCGCGCCATCTTGGCCTGCTCGCGCTCCATGCGTTTTTTATAGTTCTCAAACTCGGCGGCAATGCGCATGAGTTGATCCCGCACGCTTTCAAGCTCTTGCTCCAGCGCTTCCCGGCTGTCCGCATCCTGCCCCTTTTCGGCCTCAAGGGCTTCTTCGTCAAGCAGGTTCTCGTCGTCTAGCGGAGCTGCTTCCTGCGCCTCCATCCGCTGTCTGTTTTCCTCTACCACCGTCCACCCCTTTTCGACTTTTCGTCTAGCGTATCAATTCTTCATAAAAAAAATGCCTGGGCTTGCCGTGCAAACGGCGCTCAGGCCGGTCAAATCTGAGGGCAACAATAAGTATGGGGCTAGAGCGTGTCAAGACAACCCGCCTTGGGAAAACGCTTATTTAGAGCCGGTTTACACAGGATGGCGCGGGGCCTCGGATGCCGTGAAAGCTTTATCCGTAAATCTACGGCACACTCTTACTATTGGTCGGATTTTGGCTGCTGAATTTTCTGAACGGACTGAATACGTATTTATTATTGCAACGACTAGACTAGCAACCCTTGAGTAGTCTCAAGGGCCGGCTATGACCCGGAATGTGTTTCCCTGCTTGTAAACAGGTTATCACTTTCCCTCCGCCCATGCTCGGAGTAGTGACGCCGTTTATTCTCCAGCATGAGCGCGTCCGCTTCCTGCGTTATTCTGTCGATTCCGAGCTCATTATCACGATGTGATATGCCATAAGCGATGCTGTAATCATGAGACTCCATCCGCTTCGCAATATCCTCCATCTTTTCTGCGCACTCCTCCGCGCCCGCGTCCTCAGTGAAAACAACGAACTCATCCCCGCCGACACGGAATATCTGTTTATAGAGAAATGCATCCTTCAGCGCGTCGGCAACGAACCGGAGCATTTCATCGCCGTAGTTGTGACCGTACTTGTTATTCGCCTCATGCAGGCCGTTCACATCCACATATACACAGGAGAGAGAGGGGAACATGTAGTTTTGAACGTCTGTGAAATATTTCTCATAGGCGTTTCTATTTTGCAGTCCGGTGGTTTGATCTTCATTTCCGAGCTTATACACCTGATGGTATGCCCGGACCAGGCAATACGTCACACATGCCATGTAAAGCAGCATAACTGTGCCGATCAGCGCCGCCATACGGTACAAACGGTGAGTAACAACGTTACTCTCATACAATGCGACATCCTTCGGGATCACGACCACTACATTCCAGTTATTGATACCGGTCGGATCGTATCGCATAAAAACCACATTGTTGATCGTCATTGAAGTGAATGCCAGAGTTCCGCCTTCACCTGATTTCAGATCATGGAAGGCCCTATCCCATGAATAGCCGGGCTGTAGTTTACGGTTCGCATAGTCCTCAATATTGCCGATATCTTCATGCCAAGTATCCAAGAAAAAATCTCCAGTGTCCCCATCCTGAAGGAATACATAGGCCTGACCGTCATAAATATCCGCTTTATACTTTTCCGAAAACTCAGAGATACTGATAACTCCGTAGAGTATATATATCGGCTTGCGGTCCTTTATGACCGGAATCGCATGGTGGAGTACTGACTCGTTGGGGTCAAGCGTGCTTTGTCGCAGACTAGAGAGATACGTTCCCGCACCAGCTTCATCGGCAAAGCAAAAAGTATCTGAAACATCGCGGACCGTACCGTTTGCATCCAGCATGGTATTATCTGGACGCAGAATCTTGGTATAGCTTATGTAGGTCGATTCAAAACGATAGGCGTTTAGTATCTTGCGCAGCTGTGCGTCACTCGGATCATCCATGCTGGATATAATTGCCGCCATAGCAGTAAGAATGGTGCGATCGGCATCGGCTATTGCTTTCAGCTCTTTTGCAAGACGTTTTGATGTTTCCGCAAGCACAGTAAAGCATGACTGTTCAGTCTGATGATTGACCGAGGTGATCGTTGTCCCGACTAGTACCGACAGAAAAAACACCACAGCAACCGTCAGAGATGTGATGAAAATAGTCTGTTTTTTGTTCATGATTTACCTAGCCATAATGGCTGCCAGTAGGCCTTAAAAGACCTGCCCCTTTGCAAACATG
>JAUNUN010000027.1:35398-39563 GCA_030538155.1 bacterium | reverse complement strand
ACCCGCATTGATAGGCACCTGCAGCAGGTGAACGACAGCATGGTGCAGTAAATCTGCTTCTATAGCAAAGCGCTGACTGGACAAAGCCTCATCTATGTCGGCTTTGGCACATGCTCCTGGATATATTTCCGCTGATCTGGAACTGGGATTGTTGGAAAAACTGGGGCAATCTGGTTCGAAAGCATCTTTTATTGTCTGACGAATGACTGCATGGGACACTAGAGCAATCTGGTGAGTTGGTTGCGCAGGGTCGGTGCGGGTATTATGCTTGTCTCTTGCTGCTTGCAGGAAGAGGTGATTCTCCCGTATAGTTGAGCCCCTGCTGCTTGCCCTTGTCTGGGCAAGCTCTTCTCAACTATCATGTCGATTTTCGTTTATAAAAAATAAAATATGCTGGATTTTGATATTGCCGTGATCGGGGCTGGTCATGCCGGATGCGAGGCCGCCTTGGCAGCCGCCCGTTTGGGTTGCCGCACCCTGATTTGCCTCATGAATGTGGATACCATTGGCGCTTTGAGTTGCAACCCGGCCATTGGCGGCCTGGCCAAGGGGCATCTGGTGCGGGAGATTGATGCGCTTGGCGGCGAAATGGCCAAAAATATCGATGCCACCGCCATCCAGTTCCGCCGCCTCAATACCAGCAAAGGCCCGGCGGTGCGTTCTTCCCGCGCCCAGGCAGATCGGCTTTTGTACCGTCTGCGTATGACCCGGATTCTCGAAAATCAGCCGGGTCTGGCGGTGCGTCAGGCCATGGTGGATGAAATTCTGGTGGACAAAGGCAAGGTCTGGGGCCTGCGCACCTCGCTGGACGAGGTGGTGCGAGTACGTGCGCTTATTGTTGCCACCGGCACCTTTTTAAACGGCCTGGTGCATGTGGGCATGAAAAACTTTTCCGCCGGACGGCTGGGCGATTTTCCATCCACGGCCCTGGCGCAGTGGTTCAAGGCCCAGGGGTTTTCCGTCGGCCGCATGAAAACCGGCACCGTGCCCCGCATCGACCGTAACACCATCGATTATTCCCGGCTTGACGCGCAATACGGTGACGATCCTGTCACTTTTTTTTCCTTCAACACCCCGCCCGGGCCGCCGCCCCTGCCGCAGTTGCCTTGCCACATCACCTATACCAACGAAGCCACCCACGAGATCATCCGTGGTTCGATCGACCAGTCACCCATGTATGCGGGTGTGATTGAGGGGATTGGCGCGCGCTACTGCCCGTCGGTTGAAGACAAGATCATGCGTTTTCCGGATAAAACCCGGCACCAGATCTTTCTTGAACCGGAGGGGTTGGACACGGTGGAAATTTACCCCAACGGCATTTCCACCAGCCTGCCTTTTGCCACCCAGATCAAGCTGGTGCATTCCATCGCGGGCATGGAATCGGCGCGCATCATGCGGCCCGGCTATGCCATCGAGTATGATTTCATCGACCCGCGCGGGCTCAAGGCCTCCCTTGAAACCAAGGCAGTAGCCGGTCTTTTTTTTGCAGGCCAGATCAACGGCACTTCGGGCTACGAGGAGGCCGCTGCCCAGGGGCTCATGGCGGGCATCAACAGCGTCCGCTATTGCCGCAACGAAGAACCGCTGGTGCTGGATCGCTCTCAGGCCTATATCGGTGTACTGATCGACGATCTGATTACGCTTGGCACTAAGGAGCCGTATCGCCTCTTTACCTCGCGGGCCGAGTATCGCCTGCTTTTGCGGGAAGACAATGCGGATATGCGCCTCTGCGCCATCGGCCGCGAGGCAGGGCTTTTGGGTGATGCCGCCTGGCAGGCCTTCAGCGAGAAACAAAACCGCATTGAAAGCTGTTTGAACACGCTTGAACAGACCAGGGTCAAGCCGACTGCCGCGGTCAACAGCCGATTGGCACAGTTTGACTCAAGCCCGCTGAATCAAACCCTGAGCCTGGAGGAACTGCTGCGGCGGCCGGAACTGAACCTGAAGCGTTTGGCTGAACTGGCCCCTCTGGCTGAGACGCCCTGTACGCTTGAGGAGGACGGCATTGTTGCCGATGAAATTGAACTGCAGGTCAAGTATGCTGGGTATATCCAGCGCCAGCAGGAACAGGTGGAGCGCTTCCATAAACTTGAGCGCATGGAGTTGCCGGAAGATTTCAGCTACAAGGGCCTGCCCGGGCTATCGAATGAGGTGGTTGAAAAGCTCAGCACCATTCAGCCGCGCTCACTTGGTCAGGCCGCCCGTATATCCGGGGTGACCCCTGCCGCCATTGCGGTCTTGCAGGTGCATTTGAAGCGCCTGGGCCGAATTTGAGCCGCCTTTAGAACCGTATTTAGAACAAGGAGCGTCCATGCTGTCCTATCCTGCCATTGATCCGGTTCTCTTTTCCCTGGGCCCGCTGCAGTTGCGCTGGTATGGGCTTATGTATGTGTTCGGTTTTGTCGGCGCTTATCTGCTGGTAGCCCGGCAGGCCAAGCGCTTCGGCCTGCAGGAACTGTTGGCCAAGCTCGACAACCTAAACCTTGCCCTGATTGCCGGGGTGATCATCGGCGGCAGGCTGGGCTATGTCTTTTTTTACAACCCCGGCTACTATCTGGCCCATCCGCTGGAAATTCCCGCTACCTGGTCGGGTGGCATGTCTTTTCATGGCGGCTGTATCGGCGCGCTTTTGGCAGGCTGGTGGTACTGCCGCCGCAGCGGGCTTGATTTTTGGCGCGGGGCTGATCTCTATGCCGCGACCGTGCCGCTGGGGCTTTTTTTCGGCCGTATGGGTAACTTCATCAATGGCGAACTCTACGGCAGGGTGAGCGATGTGCCCTGGGCCATGGTCTTTCCCGAAGGCGGGCCCTTGCCTCGGCATCCGTCCCAGCTCTACGAGGCCTTTTTTGAAGGTTTGGTGCTTTTCGCGCTCCTGTGGGCCCTGAAGGCAAAACCCTGGCAGAAGCCTGCGCAGCATTTCTGGCCGCATGGCTCCATGCTGGCCCTTTTTCTCATCGGTTATGGCGTCTTGCGCTTTGGTATTGAATACACGCGCGAACCGGATGCCCATCTCGGCTTGCTCTGGGCGGGGCTGTCCATGGGGCAGTGGCTCTGCCTGGGGATGATTGCTGCGGGGCTGGCGCTCTGGTGGTGGCGGCTGCAGTCGAGGGGCGGTAAAAGCGGGCAGCCGGTCAGAGTAAAATGAGCAAAGTGAGCAAAGTGAGCAAGGTGATCAGATAAAGCGGATGCTCACCGGGCAGTGGTCGGAGCCGAAGATGTCGCTGTGGATGGCGGCGTCTTGCACCCGCCCGCTGCCGGCGGCATCCACCACAAAGTAGTCGATTCTCCAGCCGATGTTCCTTTCGCGCGCGTTTGAGCGGTAGCTCCACCAGGTGTACTGGCCTGGATCGGGGCAGAATGTTCTGAAAGTGTCCACATAGCCGGCGGCAAGAAGCGTATCCATCCAGGCGCGTTCTTCATCGGAAAAACCTGGATTCATCCTGTTTTCCTTGGGCCGAGCCAGGTCGATTTCCTTGTGGGCCACATTGAGGTCACCGCAGAGCAGCACGGTTTTCTCTTGGCGCAGCCTGTTCATATACTCAAGCAGGGCCTGGTTAAAGGCCTGTTTGAAGTCCAGGCGTTTCAGGCCCGGCTGCGCATTGGGAAAATAGGTGTTGATGAGGAAGTAATCTTCAAACTCCAGGGTCAGCACCCGGCCTTCGCGGTCGATATCGCTTGAACCCACCCCGTAGTAGACCTGAAGCGGCGCATTCCTGCTCAATACAGCCGTACCGGCGTACCCCTTTTTCTCAGCCGGATGCCAGAACTGCTGGTAGCCTTTCAACTCCAGTATCTCCTTTGGCAGTTGGTCGATCTGCAGCTTGATTTCCTGCAGGGCGATGATGTCGGCGTTCAAGCTGTTCACCACATCCAAAAAGCCCTTACTGAGGGCTGCGCGCAGCCCGTTGACGTTCCAGGAGATAAAATGTCGGCCTGTGGGCATGCTGCGGGCTTCGATACGGGATGCCTTTGGGCGTTTTCTTGGGATTACGCCCAGTTGCGGGCAATGCTCGCTGATGGGGCAGGCGTCGCAGTGGGGCGCCACCGGTCGGCAGATGGCCTGGCCAAAGGCCACCAAGAGCGAATTGATGCGCAGCCAATACTGCTGCGGCAGCTTTTCCCGCAAGCTCAGCTCTGTTTGCAGGGGAGTCGTGGTCTCGACATA